>NZ_JAOQKD010000004.1:0-146249 GCF_025567065.1 Megasphaera stantonii | reverse complement strand
CCTACAGGCGGCTCTGGAGGATACCTCCATTGCTGGGTGACTTCACTCATATCAGGGCCTGCAAACCATTTTGCGAAAAATACTTGACACTACCTTTGCTGATTCTGTCTGATTTTTATTAATCGGATTTAAACCTGCCCTATCCAACATATCTTTCGTAGCTTGGAAACGTACCGAGTTGTCTGCCGCATAGGCAGTTTAGAAATATCTGAAAGCGCATTATCCTGCCGCCTTTATGTTGTCTGCCGCATAGGCAGTTTAGAAATAACAAAAAAAGCGGCATTTCTGCCGCTTAATGGTGTCTGCCGCATAGGCAGTTTAGAAATTCTGGGAAGGGGACGTCTTTCCAGGCATATAGTTGTCTGCCGCATAGGCAGTTTAGAAAAAGACCATCTCTTGGTCTACGATGGGAACAACGTTGTCTGCCGCATAGGCAGTTTAGAAAATAGACGAAACCACAGGACTACCCGATACTCAGTTGTCTGCCGCATAGGCAGTTTAAAAAATTGAAGTTGTGTGAAAACTAGGGCGAAACGAATCGTTCGGCTGCGGACATTGGCAGAAAATGGCGGCGGGTACCGTATTGCGTACATGATGCAGATCACAGCTGCCGAAGGAAGGAAAGGGACGCTGCGACGTCCCCATCAAATAAATCCCATCTACCACTTGATACTGTCGGGAATGTACATGGTTTTTGTCTTTTATGACGAAATGGAGCCGTTCGTACCGAAATCCGCGTATTGACAGGCCCTAGGGGGCATGCTATAGTTAATTAAAATCTATTTATATGCAGGTCAGGTGTCGCAGACTTAATAGAGAAGTCCGGTGAAACTCCGGCGCGGTCCCGCCGCTGTAACGAGGAGCGATGCTGCAATATGTCACTGTACCCCATTGGGTATGGGAAGGCGCAGCGGAGCGATGAATCTGAGCCAGAAGAACTGCCTGACTGATAATCACCGATAGACCTGCGAGCGATGGGAATGGAGATTCAATGTTGCGCGAATAGCCGTGAGGGATATCCTTGCGGCTTTTTTGATTTAGGAAATGGTGACGGCATTGCCGGGGAGGGAGATATGGAATCCATAGCAGAAGGCCTGCAGTTGTTTCAAAGGGGCGGCATCGTCATGTACGCCCTGCTGGCCTGTTCGTTGTTTGTCGTGTACGTAGGTGTCGAGCGGTGGCTCTTTTATCAGCGCATGGACGCCGGGAAGGCTTTTGCCCAGCAATTTTACACGTACATGAAATTGAAAAAATATGACGAAGCCTGCGAAGCGGCCCGTCGGGGGCAGGGCGGTCTGGCTTTGATTGTGTCCGATGCATTTGCCTATGACGATGAGCGGCGCGGCGCCTTTGTCGAAGTGCAGTCGGGCGTATTACTGGCCAAGCTGCGCAGCCGCTTGTATTATTTGAGCGTCATCGTCACCATGGCTCCCTTGCTGGGGCTTCTCGGGACGATCAGCGGCATGATTACGTCGTTCAGCATTTTCAACGTCGAATCGGGTCAAGCTATCGCCATTACGGGCGGCGTCGGCGAGGCTCTCGTGGCGACGGCCTTTGGGCTGTGCGTAGCCATTCTGGCTCTGGCAGTTCACGCCTATTTTACGCAGCGCCTGGACCGCATCATTACGGACATGGAATTGTGTTTTTCTGCTCTTGAGCTGATGCCGCGCAAGGAACGGGAGCGAGTATTATGAGACTGCGGGACAGACGGCAATTTACGAAGCCGGAGGTCATGATCATCCCCATGATCGACATCATGTTTTTCCTCCTGGTTTTCTTTATGATCAGCACGCTGTACATGGTCGACTTGAAGACTGTCGGCGTTGATTTGCCCCAGGCTGTCCACGCTGAGGCCCAGACGAAGGTCAACTACGTCGTGACGATGAAAAAAGACGGGACGCTATGGCTGGAAGATAAGAAAATCAGCCGCGGTGATTTAGTGCGGCAGGCTGCCGAAGCGCAGCGCCGCAGCGGGCAGTTTTCCGTCGTCATCCGAGCCGATCAAGGATTGGATTACGGACAAGTCATGGCCCTGCTCGATGAGCTGAAGGGTGCAGGCGTTACCCATTTCGGCCTGGCTGCGGAAAGCGGCGGTGCGAAGTGAGGCGCGAGGACAAGGATAAGCGGCTGGCTCTGTTTGTCTCGCTGGCTGTCCATGGGACGCTGTTTGTCGTACTGGCGGCGGTTGGCGTGTTTACCTTTATCCAGACCCGTTCCCAGGTCGAGCCAATCGACGTGACGGTATATAATGAAGATTCGATGAACAACCTGCCGAAATTGGGCGGCGGAGACGGCGCCCCGACGTATGAAGCGCCGGCCAGCCCGATGCCGGCTATCGACGAGTCCTATACCGAAGAGGTGCAGGAACAGCGGGAGGTACAGAAAATCATGGCCGAGACGGGCGTCGACGCCGCCCAGGCTAAGGAAATCGCGGCGGCTCATAAAACGCAATCCGCGGCTGGGCAAAGCCCTTCGTCGGATGGACAGGGCCGCGGTGCAGGGCAGGGAGCGTCCGGTTCGGGGAGCGAGTCTGGCTCCGGCGGAAGCGCTGCCGGTGTTCCCGGCGGCGACGGACTGCGGCCGGCGACGAAAGCCCGCCTCGTATCGGTACCCGACGTGAATTCCTATTATCCGGAAGAACTGCGGCGGAAAAATATCGGCGGAACCGTGACGGTTCACATCGTCGTCAGTGCGGACGGCTCCGTTGCCAGCGCGTCGGTTTCTGCTTCGTCGGGATATGCGGCCATGGACGAGGCGGCCGTGCAGATCGCCTACGGCTGCGTGTACGAACCGGCGCAGAACAGCTACGGTCAGGCTGTAGCTTCGGAAAGAGAGCTGAATATTCCCTTTCAAATACGTTAATGGTACTATATAGTATATAAGGAGCACATATATGACATCACATAAAACGCTGCTTTCGCTGATCTGCTTGTCGCTGGCAGGAAGCATACCTGTCGGCGCGGCAGCAGCGGACGCAGATACAGATACAATCGTCGTAACGGCCGATCGCTATCAGCCGGTGCTGACGGCTCAGGCGTTGCAGGAAAAACAGTCGAACACGGCAGTCATCACGGCAGAAGATTTGGAACGCAATCAATATATCGACGTGCAGACGGCGCTGGAACAGGTAAACGGCGTCACCGTGACGGAACAGGTGCCGGGAACGTCGGCCTACATCCGCCTGAACGGCGACGACCGGGTCCTCGTCCTCGTCGACGGCCAGCCTATTACCAATCCCCAGAGCGCCGCCTATGGCCGCGGGACCGTCGATTTGCAGACCTTGCCCGGTGTCGATCATATCGAACGGATTGAAGTGACCAAGGGCAGCGGGTCCGTCCGCTACGGCAGCGGCGCTGTCGGCGGCGTCGTCAACATCATTACGAAACGAGGCGGCCAAAACCGGACGACGCTGGACGTCAATACGGGATCGTGGGGAACGCATAATTACTCCTTGACGACGAGCGGCTCCAGCGGCAATACGTCATGGTACGTCACGGGCAGCCTGGGCCATCGGAAGTATTACCAGTTCAACGACGACGGATACGATACGGATGAAAGCCGCGGCGATTACAATAAGGATTCCCTGACGGCCCGCATCGACCAGAAACTGAACGACAGCAGCTCCTTGACTTTTTGGGCTGCCCATACGAATTTTCAGGGCCATGGCTCGACCTTCGACGACTCCGATGAACGGCCGGGCTTGCAGACGATTACGGCCAACAAGCGGATTGAGCGGCTGAACAACAACTACAGCCTTACGTATACCTTTGGTGAAGACGGCGATACACCGGGCTTTATCCGCTATTTCAATAACTATTCCAAAAATCTTTGGACCTACCATTTCCATTCCCGCTACCAGGGTGTGCAGGCTGAAAACAGCTGGAAGCTGGGTGATCACAACGTGCTGACGGTCGGCGTAGAATGGACGAAGGATGAAGGAACTAATGCAGAAGTTGGTTACGTAGACAAGGAGCGGACAAACCGGGCTCTCTACTTGGAAAACGTCATGACCTTTGGAAAATTAAATATTACTCCGGGCGTTCGTTTAGATGATAACAGCGAATTTGGGTATCATAAAACGCCGCGCATTGCTATGAATTACCAGCCTAACGAAAAATGGAATGTCTATGCCAATTGGAGCCGTGTTTTTGCTGCACCGAAATTAAATGATTTATACTATTATTTAGTTAGCTCTAGAAAAACGTCTAAAGGGAATCCGAATTTGAAAGCCGAAACAGGATATACGCAAAATCTTGGCGTTACATATCAATATGATGAAAAAACTCAATTCAACGTTAATTTCTTCCGCAGCAGCTTGAACGACGCTATTCGTTGGGAGCGTAGTTCAACGTATTCAGAAGTCCGTAATTTGAATAAAGAAGAAAAGCGCGGCGTAGAAATTTCTATGAATAAGACTATCAACGACAAGTGGGATTATGAATTAGGCTATTCTTATATTCATACGAAAATTAATGAAGGCGATGGCAAGGGAATGCATGTCGACGAATCATTCAACCGCCCCAACGGCTATCATGCCGGCCTGCATTTCCACAACAAAGCTTGGAAGGTCAATATGACCATGAACGCCGGCACGGGCCGCGACGACGATTACTACATGCATGGCTCCTACGTAACGTGGGATCTCGGCGTAAGCTATGACGTTACGAAAGATTTTACCGTATACGCCCAGGTGAATAACCTGACCAACGAAGGGTACGACATGTACCACGATTACCCGTCGGCCGGGCGGTTCTGGCTGGCCGGGGCGAAATACAGCTTTTAACCAATGACAGGAGGGGATAGGATGCATACGAAACGGTGGTTCCTTTGGGCCGGTCTGTGTTTGTACTTGTTTGCCCTGTTTGCCGCCGGCTGCGCGCCGCAGAACGCCGCGACGGCCCAAGGAAACGGGCAGGCTGACGGGGCCTATGCCGTCATTACGGACGATATGAGCCGGACCGTACGGCTGGCAGAGAAGCCGCAGCGCGTCGTCGTCCTGTCTACGTCTTTATTGAATATGGCCGACGCCCTCGATGGCGAGCTGGCCGGCCGGGCGACGGTCAAGGCCGAAGATGCCGAGCTGCCTGAGCGATACGCAGCGGTGCCGGACGTAGGGCCCGTATACAACGTGAGCGTCGAGAAAATCATCGAGCTCCAGCCCGATCTGGTCGTAGCCAGCGAGGTGCAGCACCAAAAGCTGGTGTCCTTGCTGGAGCAGAACGGCATCCCCGTCATCGCCCTGCGCAGCAAGACCTATGACGACGTAAAGCGGAATTTAGCCGTCTTCGGGACAATTTACGGCAAGAAAGAGGCGGCCGAGGCTCGGGCAGCGGAAATGGATGAGGCTATAGAAGCCATCGTCGCCAAAGCGCCGCAGGACCATAAAAAGGTCGCTATTATCCACGCGACGCCCAGCTCGGTGACGGTTCAGCTTGACAGCAGCATTGCCGGCTGCGCGGCTAAAATGCTTCATCTGGATAACGTCGCCGCCGACGCCCAGACCAGCGGAACGATGGAAAAGGTTCCCTACAGCATGGAAGCACTGGCAGAGAAGGACCCGGATATTATCTTCTTCACCTCCATGGGGCCGGCAGAAAAAATAGAAGAGCGGATTCGTCAGGATGTCATGTCGAATCCGGCATGGGCGACGCTGCGGGCCGTGAAGGCAGGGAAGGTATACGTTTTGCCTGAGCGGTACTTCCTCCTGAATCCCGGCCTCGACTATCCCGACGCCGTAGCCTATATGGCCCGGCTTGCCTATCCGGAGGCCTTCTCATGATAGGGCCGCGCAACCGCCTGGCCTGGCGCTGCCTCATGCTGGTTCTCTTTGCGGCAGCGGCCCTCGCCGGCGTCGTCGCGTCTGTCGCCCAGGGGGCGGCAGTGATTCCGCCCGGTCAGGTGCTTTCTATTTTATGGAATCCAACGGCCCAGACGGCCGACCAGATCGTGTGGAACCTGCGCCTGCCCAGGGCGCTGACGGGAGCTATGGTCGGGTCGAATTTGGCCGTAGCCGGAGCTATCTTGCAGGCGGTCATGCGCAATCCCCTGGCAGACCCCCATATTATCGGAATTTCTGCCGGCGCAGGCATTACGGGCATCGCCGTCCTTGTCCTGTTTCCGGCCATGACCTATCTCATGACGCCCGTGGCGTTTCTCGGGGCGATGGCAGCGGCCGGAGCGATTTACGCTCTGGCCTGGAAAAACGGCATCAAGCCGGTGCGGATTATTTTAGCCGGCGTAGCCGTTTCGGCCTTTTTGAGTGCCGGCATTTCGGGGATTCTCGTATTTTACAGCGATAGGGTGCACGGTGCGCTGTTGTGGATGGTCGGCGGTTTTTCGGCGGCCAGTTGGAATGAAGCGGCTGTCGTTGCGCCGTACTGGTGCGCTGGCTTGCTGCTGGCTTTGATTGGCGCTTATTACCTCAACGTCCTGCAGCTCGGCGACGACATGGCCCGGGCTCTGGGACTGAATATCGAGCTGGCCCGGGTGCTGCTCACGGCGGTGGCCGCCTTATTGGCCGCCAGCTCGGTCAGCGTAGCCGGCCTGCTGGGCTTTGTCGGTCTCGTCGTACCGCACATGGTGCGCCTTCTCGTCGGCACGAATTACAGCTATATCATTCCCGGCTCGGCCTTGCTGGGCATGGCCGTCGTGACGCTGAGCGATACACTGGCCCGAGTGCTCTTCGCGCCGGTCGAACTGCCGGCGGGCCTGATCATGGCTTTCATAGGCGCGCCGTTCTTTTTATTTCTCCTGCGGAAGGAAGTGTGACAGCGATGGATTACGCCGTTTCGGCAGAGCATCTGTCCCTTTCCCTGGGAGGCAGGGATATCCTGCGCGATGTTACCGTTTTTATTGAAAAGGGCAGCGTCACGGCCGTCGTCGGACCCAATGGCTGCGGCAAGAGTACGCTCCTCAAGGCCATGAGCCGCATGCTGCGGCCGGACAAGGGGACGATTACCATTTTCGGACGGGACATCACATCCTTCAGCAGGCGGGAGTTGGCCCGTCATATCGCCGTGCTGCCTCAGCTGCATCAGGCTCCCGACGACATGACGGTCCGCGAATTGGCGCGCATGGGGCGGTTTCCCTATCGGACGTTTTACCGCCCGGCGTCGCCGAAGGACGAATTGTATGTGGAAAAGGCCCTGCACGCCGTCCGGCTGGAAGACAAGGCTGACGCCGTAGTTCAGCAGTTATCGGGCGGCGAGCAGCAGCGCGTTTGGCTGGCTATGCTCTTGGCCCAGCGGTCGTCCATTTTGTATTTAGATGAGCCGACGACGTATTTGGACATGCGTCATCAGCTGCACATGATGCGCCTGCTGAACCATATAAACGAAAAGTTAGGACTGACCATCGTCGTCGTCCTTCACGATATGAATCAGGCTCTGCAGTACACGCAGCAGGCCATCGTCATGAAAGACGGAGAAATCGTCTGCACAGGACGTACAGCCGACGTGCTGACGCCGGATCTGATGCGCCGCGTCTTCGGTGTACAGGCCGAGCTGGTTCAGATGTCAGACGGCCGCAGGGCTTTAATCCCCCTGGGATTGGAACGATAAGGAGGGGCCTATGGATTTATTTTCCGTAACAGGCGGCAAAAAGCTTCGCTGCGGCTATACGACGGGCTCCTGCGCCGCTGCGGCGGCGAAAGCGGCGGCCCGCATGGCTCTGACGGGAGAGGCCGCAGCCGCCGTATCGATTACAACGCCGCAGGGCGTCGTGCTGACCTTGGAAATACAAGACAGCACCATGCGGCCCGGCAAGGCGCGCTGCGCTGTCGTCAAGGACGGCGGCGACGACCCGGATATCACGAACGGCCTGCTCGTCTATGCCGACGTGGCCTTAACGGCTCAGGGCGTGGCTATTCGCGGCGGCGAGGGTGTCGGCACGGTGACGAAAGCCGGCCTTGCCTGCCCTGTCGGCGAATGGGCTATCAATCCCGTACCGCGCCGCATGATTTGCCAGGCTCTGGAAGATGTAGGGACAGCCTGCGGCTATGGCGGCGGCTTTGCCGTGACGATTTCCATTCCCGGCGGCGAAGAGGTAGCGAAGAAGACTTTCAATCCCCGCCTGGGCATCGTCGGCGGTTTATCTATTTTAGGGACGACGGGCATCGTCGAGCCCATGAGCGAGAAAGCCCTGGTCGATACGATACGGCTGGAAATGGATTCCCGCAAGGCTGCCGGCGACAGGCATTTGCTGGCTTTCTTTGGAAACTACGGCGTCGATTTCAGCCGCAGCCGGCTGGGTGTCGACGTGTCCAGGCGGGTGACGATCAGCAACTACGTCGGCGAGCTTCTGGACTACGGCCTGTATTGCGGCTTTGAGGACATCCTGCTCATCGGCCATCTGGGCAAGCTGGTCAAGGTAGCTCAGGGTATTATGAACACGCATTCAGCCTATGCCGACGGGCGCACGTCTTTCCTGGCGCTGGCGGCTATGCTGTGCGGTGCGTCCCGGAAGACAGGACGGGCCGTATACGACGCCGTGACGACGGACGAAGCCGTGCGCATCCTGACGCAGGAAGGGCTGCGGGAGGCCGTCATGGCCTTTACGTGCCAAAAGATAGAATATTACATGGAGCAGCGCGTTCATGGCGAAGTGCAGACCGGCGCCGTCCTATTTTCCAATACGTACGGCGTCCTGGGATATACGAGCCGGGCGAAGGAGCTGCTGCTGCATCATACGACAAGGGAGATACTATGATGAAGGGAACCTTATATTGCATCGGCGTCGGGCCGGGCGACCCAGAGCTCATTACGGTCAAGGCGTTAAAACGCATCCAAGCCTGTTCGGTACTGGCCGCTCCGCAGGGACGGGCCGGCGTAGGGACGGCTAAGGATATCCTGCTGCAGGCCGTCGCCGCGATGGCCGACGTAGATTTGCAGGAAAAAGATATATTGAACATCGATTTTCCCATGACCCGCGACGAAGCTGCTCTGGCAAAAGCCCATGCAGCCGGTGCGGCGGCGCTGGAAGAAAAGCTGGCGGCCGGACGGGACGTCGCCCTCATTACGCTGGGCTGCCCGACGATCTACGCGTCGAGCCTGTACGTCCAGCGCATCGTCGAAGAACACGGCTACGCGACGAAGATCATCCCCGGCGTGCCCAGCTTCTGCGCCGCCGCAGCCCGATTAGGGCAGCCCTTGTGCGAAAAGGACGAAACGCTGACGATCATTCCCGGCAATCGGAGCGACCGCCGGGAGCTGCTGGCCATGGACGGCAGCAAGGTCGTCATGAAGCCGTCGGGGCCGCTGGCTGATTTGAAGCAGGATTTGGCCGCCGCCGGCAGGCTGGACGCCGCATCTATGGTCGAGCGGTGCGGCATGGCCGGGGAAAACGTATATACGTCGCTGAAAGACGCAGAAGACGGGCCGTATTTTTCCGTCGTTCTGGTCAAGGAATAGGAGGCTGACATGGTACATTTCGTCGGCGCCGGACCAGGCGCGCCCGACTTGATCACCTTGCGGGGAAAATCCCTGCTGGAACAGGCCGATGTCATTATTTACGCCGGATCTCTGGTGAATCCGGCTCTTTTGGAGTATGCTAAAGAGGGATGCGTCGTGAAAAACAGCGCATCTATGACCTTGGAAGAGGTCATTTCTGTCATGGAACAAGCCGAGGCGGAAGGAAAGATCACGGTCCGCCTGCATACGGGCGACCCGTCCGTATACGGAGCGATCCGCGAGCAGATGGATATCCTGGCGGAGAAGGGAATCGCCTTCGACGTCGTGCCCGGCGTCAGCTCCTTCTGTGCAGCGGCGGCGGCTCTGCAGGCCGAATACACCCTGCCCGGCGTAAGCCAGTCCGTCGTCATCACGCGCATGGAAGGGTGTACGCCTGTGCCGGACCGGCAGAAAATCGCCGATTATGCCGCCCACCAGGCGACGATGGTCATTTTCCTCAGCGCCGGCTTGCTGGAAGGACTGCAGGAGGAACTGCAGAAAGGCGGATACGACGGACAGACGCCGGCAGCGATCGTCTACAAGGCGTCGTGGCCGGAAGAACGGGTCTGCCGCTGCACTGTCAGTACGCTGGCCGAGACGGCCAAAACACAGGGCATCGACAAGACGGCCCTCATCCTCGTCGGCGAGTTTCTCGGCAGCGCCTATGACAGAAGCTTATTATATGATCCTGCGTTTACCCACGGGTATCGCCAAGGAAAGAGGAAATAAGGCGGCCCGGATACGGCAAGGTATGCCCGTACGAGGAGGCAGATTGGTATGGAAGCAGTCGTTTTTTCATTTACCGCCGCGGGGACGGCGCTGAGCTTGCGCATCGGCCCCGTATTATCTGAATTGGGATTCATCGTAACCCATGAAACGATGAATAAATTTATTCCTATGAACCCGGCCGTGCTGCGGCCCTTTCCACTGAATGTAGCCGAAAGCGTCCGCCTGGCTTTCCGCAACGCCGAGGCCCTCGTCTTCGTCGGCGCGGCAGGCATCGCCGTGCGCTCTGTCGCTCCGCAGCTGCGGGGCAAGGAGAAGGATCCGGCCGTGCTGGTCGTCGACGAAAAAGGGGAATACGTTGTTCCCCTGCTGTCCGGCCATATCGGCGGGGCGAACAACATCGCCCGGTATCTGGCGAAGGGATTAGGCGGCCATGCCGTCATCACGACGGCGACGGACGTCAACAATCTCTTTGCCGTCGACGAATGGGCGGCAGTGCAGGGACTGCGCTTGTCGTCTCTGACCGACGCCAAGGCCTTCGCCGCGGCTCTTCTCGAACGGGGACAGGCTGGCTTGTACAGCGACTTTCCCTTAGGCGGCGACGTGCCGGCCAGTCTGGTGCAGGCCGAACAGGGCCCGGCAGGTCTAGCTGTTACGGTAAAGGACGAATGCCATCCCTTCGCCGTGACCGTCGTAGCCCGCCCGCCGATCCTGCACATCGGTGTAGGCTGCCGCCGCGGCGCGAGCGCCGATTTCATCGCCCGCCGCGTCGGCGAGGATATGGAACAGCTCCACCTGAGCTGGGATGCCGTAGCCGATGTCAGCACGATTGATATAAAGAAGGACGAAGTAGGTATTACGGAATTTGCCCGGGCACGCCATCTGCCGGTGCGCTACTATACGGCGCGGCAGCTCAACGACGCGCCGGGAAAATTTATTTCGTCAGGCTTTGTGCGGCGCGTCGTCGGTACGGATAACGTCTGCGAACGGGCAGCCGTCTTATCCAGCCATGGCGGCCGGCTGCTGCTGGAAAAATCGGGCCGCGACGGCGTAACTGTAGCCATTGCCTGCGAAGAATACGTCGTCCAGTTCGGCAAGAAGGAGGACAAGGTATGAAGCATACGGTGTATGTCGTCGGTATCGGGCCGGGCGGCCCTGCCGGCATGACGGCCGAGGCTCGTCAGGTGCTGGACCGCTGCGACTGCATTATTGGATACACTACGTATATTGGACTGATAAAAGAAGAGTACTCTCATAAAGAGCTGTTAGATACGGGGATGACGAAGGAAGCCGACCGCTGCCGCTTGGTCATAGACAAGGCCCGCGAAGGCAAGACGGTGGCCCTCGTTTCCAGCGGTGACGCCGGCGTGTACGGCATGGCCGGCATCATGCACGAAGTGGCGGCGGACTGCGATGACATCGACGTCGTCGTCGTGGCCGGCGTGACGGCGGCCTGCTCGGGGGCGGCTCTGCTGGGCGCACCTTTGACTCACGATGTCTGCCTCATTTCCCTCAGCGACCTGCTTACGCCCTGTGAAGTCATCGAAAAGCGCCTGCGCTGCGCCGCTGAAGGCGATTTCGTCATCGTCCTGTACAATCCGGCCAGCAAAAAACGGGCTGACTATCTGCGCAAGGCCTGCCAGATTATTCAGGCCTATCGGCCGGGGAATACGCCGGCCGGCGTCGTCCGCTATATCGGCCGCGACGGCGAGACGGCGGAGATCACGACGCTGACACAGCTGCAGGACATGGTGCTGGATATGTTTTCCACCGTCTTTATCGGCAACAGCCAGACGAAGGTGCTGAAGGGCAAGATGGTGACGCCGCGCGGGTACGTCCTGTGACGGCCGTCTGGATTGCCGGCGGTACGACGGAAGGCCGGCTGCTGGCAGAATACGCGGCGGGACTGCCCCTGACGGTATACGTGTCCGTCGCCACGGCCTACGGCGCGGCCCTATTGCCTAAGGCTGATAATATCCGCGTCGTCACGCGGCGCATGGACCGGCAGGCTATGATTGCCTTTCTGCGCGGGTATCATATACGGCTGGCCGTCGACGCGACCCATCCCTATGCCGCTGCGGTTACGGAAAATATACAGGCCGCCTGCAGGGAAGATAACGTTCCCTATTGCCGCGTTGTCCGGCCCTGTACGGAGCACGGCGGCGTCGTCACAGTCGACTCGATGGAAGGGGCGGCGGAAATGCTGAGTCATACGACGGGAAGGATATTCCTGACGACAGGCAGCAAGGATTTGGATATCTTCGCCGCCGTTCCCGATTACAGGGAGCGCATCTACCTGCGCATCCTGCCCCTGCCGTCGTCGCTGGAGCGGGCGCTGAATCTGGGTTACGACCCGGCCCATATGATCTGCATGCAGGGCCCCTTTTCAGCGGATCTGAACGCCGCTATGTTTGCCCAGACCCAGGCGGCCTATGTCGTCACCAAGGATTCAGGGCAGGCCGGCGGCTATGGCGAAAAGGAAGAGGGAGCCCGTCGGGCCGGCGCCGTCCTTATCGTCGTGAAGCGGATGGCGGAAAGGGGAATTTCATTGGAAGACGTAATAAAACGGCTGCGGCAGGCAGCCTGCGGGGAGGGAAGGGCATGAAGGTATACATCGTCGGCATGGGGCCGGGACATCCTGATTTTTTGACGATACAGGGGAAACGGGCTGTCGAAGAAAGCCGGGTTATCTTGGGCGACAGGCGCATGACCGAGGCCTTTTCCTCCCTGGGAAAGAACATAATTTCAACGTATAAACCGTCGGAAATACGGCGCGTCTTAGCGTCTATGGAAGATGGAGACGGGCCGGCGGCCGTCGTCGTGTCCGGCGACGTCGGCTTTTTTAGTTTAGGTCGGCTGCTGACAGACATTCCGGGCTGTACGGTCATATCTTGCCCGGGCATCAGCAGCCTCGCGTATTTTGCCGCCAAGGTGCGGACGCCATGGCACGACGCATACTGCGTCAGCCGGCATGGCCGCCGGGAGTCCGTCGCCGCCGCCGTATACGGCCATCAAAAGGTATTCTGCCTGACCGGCGGCAGCGATACAGTATCTCTGATTTGCCGGGAGCTGTGTCAGGCCGGCTTAGGCCATGTCCGCGTCGATGTTGGACAGAATTTATCCTATGAAGACGAGCAAATTCTGTCCGGCACGGCGGAAGAGATGGCGGCGCAGGATATTGGCGGCCTGGCCGTCATGATGATATACAACGATCATCCCTTGCCGACGACGACGCCTGTCCACGGCCTGCCCGACGACGCCTTTGTCCGCAGCGGCGCACCTATGACCAAGCGTTCCGTCCGGGCTGTCGCCATTTCCCATCTGGCGCCGCAGGCCGGCGACTGCGTGTACGATATCGGATCCGGTACGGGGTCCTGCACGGTCGAGCTGGCTCGCCAGACTCCTTTTGGACATGTATTCGCCTTTGAAATCGACGAAGAGGCCTTATCCCTGGTGCAGGAAAACTGCCGCCGCTTCGCCGTGGAAAACGTTTCCATCGTCCCGGGCGACGCCGCCGAAACGATGGAGCCTATTCCAGCGCCGGACTGCGCCTTTATCGGCGGCACGAAGGGAAAGATGACGGATATCCTGGACGGCATATACGGAAAAAACGCGGCCTGCCGCATCGTCATGACGGCTATTACCATCGAGACGCTGGCTGATATTACGGCTTATTATAAAGAAAAGAAACGGTATACGCTGGATATTACGCAGCTCAGCGCAGCCGAGAGCCGGCGCGTCGGCCCGTACCACATGATGACGGGGCAAAATCCCGTCTATATCCTGACGGCGCTGCCGAAGGAGGGACGCCTATGAAGGAGACGAGGACGCCGCGGCTGATGATTGCCGCCCCTAAAAGCGGCGGCGGCAAAACGATCATCGTCTGCGCGCTTCTGCGGGCCCTGCAGAAGATGGGATTGACGGCGGCAGCTTTTAAGAGCGGCCCCGATTACATCGACCCCTTATTTCACAGCCGCGTCCTCCAGACAGCGTCTCATACTCTGGATTTGTTTTTATTCGGAAGAGGCGGGCAGGGGGCGGCGACGGCCCGCTATCTGCTGGCCTCAGGCAGCGACGGCGCAGATATCGCCGTATTGGAAGGAGCCATGGGCTATTACGACGGCGTCGGCACGACGAGCGAGGCCAGTGCTTATGATTTGGCTAAGGTCACGAATACGCCCGTCGTCCTCGTCGTCGACGGCTCCGGCGCGGGACTGTCCCTGGCGGCTCAAATCAAGGGGACGGCGGCCTTCCGGCGGGACAGCCGGATTGCCGGGTTTATCGTCAATCACGTCAAGCCCGGCGTGTACGCCTGCTTTAAGGACGCGTGGGAGAAAGAGACAGGACTGACCGCCTTCGGCTGTTTTCCCGACATGGCCGGCTGCGCCTTTGCCAGCCGCCATTTAGGATTGGTCACAGCCGGGGAGATTGAAGATTTCCGAAGTAAAATAGACGCGCTGGCCGAGCAGGCAATGCAGTCTGTCGATATGGACGCTCTCGTATCCCTGGCCCGGTCAGCGCAGCCTTTGCCGTACGAAGTGCCTGTGCTGGAGCCGGCAGGGCCTGCCCGCATCGCTGTGGCCAGGGACGAAGCCTTCTGCTTTTATTATGAAGACAGCCTGACCTTGCTGAAGCAGCTGGGAGCGGAGCTGGTATATTTTAGCCCTCTCCACGACGAAGGGCTGCCTGACTGCGACGGCGTCTACCTTGGCGGCGGCTATCCAGAGCTCTACGCAGAAGCCTTAGCAGACAACGCCGCGATGAAGGACAATTTAAAACGGGCCTTGTCGGGTTGCATGCCCTGCGTTGCCGAATGCGGCGGCTTTATGTACCTGTTGGAAGAATTTTCCGCAGGAGAGCAATCCGTTTCCTGGTGCGGCGTCCTGCCGGGAAGTTCGAAGATGACGGATCACCTGACCCGATTCGGCTACGTCACGCTGACGGCCGAAGAGGATACAATGCTCTGCCGCCGCGGCGATACCATCTGCGCCCACGAATTTCATTATTCCGACAGCACGGACAACGGCGCTGCCTTTACGGCCCGAAAGGCGTCGGGAAGGCGGTCGTGGCCCTGCGGGCGCAGCGAAGGCCGCATTGTCGCGGCGTATCCGCACATTCATTTCTGGAGCAATCCGGACTGGGCCCGCCGGTTCGTCGCCGCATGCCGTACGTACAGGGAGGAACGCCATCATGAAGATTGAACATATTTTGCCGGCTGACATCGAACGGCGCAGCATGGAAATTATCGAAGAAGAACTGGGAGAAATCTGCCTGCCGCCTATGGAAAAGGACGTTATTAAGCGGGTTATCCATACCAGCGCCGATTTCGAGTACGCCCGGACGCTGCGTTTCAGCGATGCCGCTGTGGAGCGGGGATTGGCTGCGTTGCGGCAAGGCTGTACTATTGTGACCGATACGAACATGGCCTGCACGGGCATCAGCCAGGCCGCCCTCGACAAGCTGGGGTGCCGCAAGGTCTGCTTTATGGCCGACGCCGACGTAGCTGCCGAAGCAAAGGCCAAGGGGACGACGCGGGCCGCTGCCTGCATGGACAAGGCCTGCCGACTCGAGGGGCCGGTCATCATCGCCGTCGGCAACGCGCCGACAGCCCTCATCCGCCTTCATGAGCTTATGGAGCAGGGAGACATACGGCCGGAGCTCGTCATCGCTGTTCCCGTAGGCTTCGTCAACGTCGTCTATGCCAAGGAGCTTATTATGGCCGGCAGGGCGCCTTATATTGCCGCTAAAGGCCGCAAGGGCGGCAGCAACGTCGCCGCGGCGATCTGCAATGCCCTGTTGTACAAGCTGACGCGGAACGCCTGACTTCATCAATATATGTATTCGTAAAGCCTGTCTTTCCCCGTGATGACGATAGGGGGAAGGACAGGCTTGTTTGTTCTTGTGCCGATGGGATAACTCTGTTATACTATATATAGATAGTTGATTAAGTCAACTGAATGGTTGGCGAAAAGGAGGCCTTACCTATGGATTACTCGCAGATACGATATACCTTCGGCGTGCTGAACCGCCGTTCCCAGGCTTATATTACCGACGCCTGCCGGCCGTGGCGCATCGGCTACAGCGAATATGTGCTGCTCGTCGAGCTGTACCGCGGCGACGGCTGCAGCCAGGATGAGCTGAGCAGGCAATTATCCGTCGACAAGGGTTTAATCGCCCGCTGCGTCAAATCGCTGGAAGAAAAAGGCTATGTACGGCGCAGGCAGGATGAAAAGGACAAGCGTTTTAAATATATTTATCTGACAGAAACGGCCCGGCAAGCTCAGAAAGAACTGCTGCGCCTGTCGGAAATATGGATTCGAGCCTTGACCAAGGATATGGATGACGCTCTTATAGAAACTACGATACAGGGGATGACGAAGGCGGCGGATAACGCGGCCTCCCTGACTTGGAACAAAGCCGACGGAGAAATGGAGGGATGACATATGAAGGCATCGCAAACGTGGCTGTATGTCGCGGCTCTCGTCGTGTTCACCGCGGCGGCGGCCGGATGCGGCCAGCAGCCGGCAGAGACGGAAGCGCCGCAGCTGGTCCGTACTGTCACCGTAGGCGCTGAGGCCGAAAGAGAAGGCAGCGCTTACTCCGGCACGGTGCGGGGCCGTTATGAAAGCGCCCTGGCCTTTCAGGCCGGAGGACGCATTACGGCGCGCAACGTCCAGCTCGGCAGCGTCGTCCATGCCGGAGACGTCCTCATGACGGTGGACCCTAAGGACGTCGTCCAGTCCGTGTACCAGGCTCAGGCCCAGGTCAGTGCGGCCCAAGCCCAGCTTCAATTAGCCGAAGCGAATCTGGCCCGCTACAAGCAGCTCTTTGCCCAGGACGCCGTGAGCGCCGCCGCCCTCGACCAATATCAGACGGCTTACGACCAGGCGGCAGCTCAATACCAGCAGGCGGCCGCTCTGCAGCAGGCTCAGGAGAACCAGCTGTCCTATACGAATTTGACGGCTGACGCCGACGGCGTCGTATCGGCTCTTTCTGGCGAAGTAGGGCAGGTCGTTGCCGCCGGCCAGACTGTGCTGACCCTCGTCCATTCTGGCGAACTGGAGGTGCAGATCGACGTGCCTGAAAACAAGCTGGCTGAATTCCCCGTCGGACAGGCCGTAACCCTTTCCTTTTGGGCCCTGCCCGGTCAGACGGCTCAGGGGACGGTACGGGAAGTATCGCCCATGGCTGATGCGGCTTCCCGTACCTACGCCGTGCGCGTCGCCGTTCCGTCACCTCCAGAAGGCATGCAGCTGGGCATGACGGCCAGCGTGCATGTCAGCGCGGCAGATGGGAGCGGCTCGTATACCTTGCCCTTATCTGCCCTGTACCAGACAGGCGATGCGCCGCAGGTCTGGGTCGTCGGTAAAGACGGGACCTTATCTTTGAAGACTGTTTCCGTCGAAGGCTTCGGCGATAATACCGTCGCCGTGACGGGCCTTGCCGCCGGCGATGTCGTCGTCACAGCCGGCGTCCATATGCTGCGCGAAGGGCAGACGGTACGAACGGAAGGTGAGGGTACATGAGAAACTTATCGGAACTGGCTATTAAAAACAGAACCCTCGTCTGGTATTTCATCATCGTCATCGCCATTGCCGGCGTCTTTTCCTATATGAAGCTGGGCCGCATGGAAGACCCGGCCTATACAGTGCGGCAAATGGTCGTCACTGCCGCCTGGCCCGGCGCGACGGCCCGGCAGATGGAAGAGCAGGTGACGGATAAAATCGAAAAGAAGCTCCAGGATACGCCGAACCTCGACTACCTGAAAAGCTATTCCCGCCCCGGCCAAACGGTCATTTACGTGTACCTGACCGACCAGGCGCCGCGGGACAGTATCCGCGACACGTGGCACGAGGTGCGCAATTTGACGGAAGACATGAAATCGGAGCTGCCTGACGGCGTCGTCGGGCCGTTCTTCAACGACCGCTTCGACGACGTATACGGCTCGGTGTACGCCGTAACCGGCGACGACTACTCCTATGAAGAGCTGCGGCAGAAGGCCGAGGAAATCCGCCGCATCATGCTGACCGTCGATGACGTGAGCAAGGTAGAGCTCGTCGGCGAGCAGTCGGAAGCAGTCTACATAGAAGTTGCCAACGATAAATTGGCCGAGCTGGGAATTCCGCCGACGGCTATTTCCGACGCCGTCAGCGGGCAGAACGCCATGACGCCGGCCGGCATGGTCGATACGGAATCAGACAACGTATACCTCCGCGTCAGCGGCGTCTTTGACGATTTGGAAAGCATCCGCAACCTGCCCATAAACGCCAACGGCCGTCTGTTCCGCCTCGGCGATATCGCTTCCGTCGAACGGCGCTATACGGAGCCGGCAGACCCGAAGATGTTTTTCGACGGCAAGCCTGCCGTGGGCATTGCCTTGTCCATGAAAAACGGCGGCAATATATTGGAATTAGGAAACAATCTGGAAAAGATGCAGCAGTACGTCAAGCAAAATTTACCAGCCGGTATGGAGCTCCATCAGGTATCGGACCAGCCTAAGGTCGTCGAGGAATCCATCGACGACTTCGTCGATACTCTCCGTGAAGCTATCCTCATCGTACTGGCCGTCAGCTTCCTGAGTCTGGGCCTGCGGACGGGCCTCGTCGTAGCCTGCTGTATTCCCTTGGTCCTGGCGGGCGTGTTCTGCGTCATGGAAGTAGCCGGCATCGACCTGCACAAGGTATCCTTAGGGGCCCTGATCATTTCTCTGGGCCTTCTCGTCGACGACGCTATCATCGCCGTGGAAATGATGAGCGTCCAGCTCGAGAGGGGCATGAACCGCCTCGACGCGGCCTGCCATGCCTTTAAGGTGACGGCCAAGCCCATGCTGACGGGTACCCTCGTCACCTGTGCCGGCTTTATTCCCGTAGCCTTTTCCGACGGCGCGGCGTCGGAATTTTGCCAAGCCCTGTTCCCGGTCATCTTGTCGGCCCTGGTGCTGTCATGGCTCGTATCGGTCATGGCTGCGCCCTTGTTCGGGTACTATCTCATCCGGGTGAAAGAGGTAAAGACGGAAGAGACGCTGTACCAAAACCGCTTTTACGATGGGTTCCGCGCCGTCCTCGTATGGTGCCTGTCTCATCGGCGGGCCGTCATAGGCGGCACGGCGGCGTTGTGCATTGCCGCGGCAGGGCTGATGAAGTATATTCCCCAGGAATTTTTCCCGCCGTCCCTGCGGCCGGAAATCATCGTCGAAATGACCCTGCCCGAAGGCTCGTCGCTGGCGGCGACGGAAAAGGAAGCGGCCCACTTAGCCCGGTATCTGGATACGAAGACCGGCCAGATAAAAAATTATTCTTATTATGTCGGCGAAGGGGCGCCCCGCTTTGTCCTGACCCTGGAGCCCGTCCTTCCGGCTGACAATTACGCCCAGTTCGTCGTCGTAGCGGCCGACGTAGAGGGGCGGGAAGCCCTGGCCGAGGATATACGGCGCGAAATAGAAGAAAGACAGCCCGGCGTGCGCTGCAATATCAAGAGCATCCCCCTGGGGCCGCCTTCGGATTATCCTATCATGCTGCGCGTGTCCGGCTATGACATAGACAAGGTGAAGGCCTACGCTGCCCAGGCCGCCGACGCGGTGCGGCAGGACCCGAATGTCCGTCAGGTCTTCCTCAACTGGGAACAGAAGAGCGAAATCGTCCAGGTCCGCCTCGATCAGGAAAAGCTGCGGGCTATGGGCGCATCGGGTCAGACCATTGCCCAGACGCTGTATACGGAACTGAGCGGCGCGACGATTGCTGAGTATTACGGGGCTCCTGACAAGACCATCGCCATCCAGCTTCGCCTTTCGCCGGACGGGCGGAATGATTTATCCCGTATCCGCAGCCTGCCCGTCTACGCCGGCACGGCAGGCTACGTGCCGCTGGAGCAGGTGGCGACGATTTCCTACGGCGCTGAAGAGGGCCTTATCTGGCGGCGCGATTTGAAGCCGACCATCACCGTCGAAGGGACGATTCGCTCCGGTACGGCCAACGACGCGACGCAGAAGGCCTACGACGACACGGCGGCCATCCGCAGTAGTCTGCCCTTCGGGTATTCCATTGAAGTAGACGGCGATTTGGAAAACAGCCAAAAATCCCTGGGATATCTGCTCAAGCCCGTGCCGGTCATGGTGCTGCTCATCATGACCCTGCTCATGATCCAGCTCCGCAGCGTCTCTCTCATGGCTCTGACCCTGATTACAGCTCCTATGGGCGTTGTCGGCGTAGCCATCGCCATGCTGCTGCTCGGCAAGTCTCTGGGGTTTGTGGCGTATCTGGGCATCTTGGCCCTGGGCGGCATGATCATCCGCAATTCGGTCATCCTCATCGACCAGATTAAGCAGCATTTGGCTGCCGGTGAAGACCCGTGGCACGCCGTCATCGACTCGGCCGTCCTGCGGTTCCGCCCGATCATGCTGACGGCTGCGGCGGCGATTCTCGGCATGGTTCCCCTCATGACCAGCATTTTCTGGGGACCGATGGCCGTGGCCATTGCCGGCGGCCTTCTCGGCGCGACCGTGCTGACTTTACTAGTCCTGCCGACGATGTATGCGGCATGGTTCCGCATTTACCCGGAGTAGGGTAGACATTTCGTCCCCCGCAGGGTCGCGAACAGCCCGCCTTGTCCGTCGGTCATCCGGCAGTATCATTGGGACCAAAAAGAAATACAAGGCGCATCTTACATATTTTTGAAAGAAATTATATGTAAAATGCGCCTTTTTCTATCATTTTCATGTGGCAAGATAGAAAAATTTTGCTATAATAGAAAGCGTACCCAAAGATGGAGAATACTAAGCAAGGGAGGTGCGACGATGAAACGGAATATTGTTCTCGTAGGCATGATGGGGAGCGGCAAAAGTCATATAGGACGAAAACTGGCCCAGCGGCTGGGCTGGCAGTTTGTCGACACGGACCGGCGTATCGAACGGGCCGTCGGCATGACTATTGCCGAATTTTACGCCCATGCCGGCGAAAAGGGGTTTCGCGAACGGGAGCTCAACGTCCTGCAGCAGGTCAGCCGCTATCACGAAGCGGTTATTTCCTTTGGCGGCAATTTTCCCATGAGTATAGAGACCTACCGTATTTTACACCGCCATGGTTTCATTATCGCCCTTTTGTCGGAGCCGTTCCGCGTGGAAGAACGGGTGAGCCGCCACATCGGGAAGCGGCCTACCGTCGATTACGACAACTTACGGGAATTTGTCCATAACATGATGCGCCAATGGGAAGAAATCTATCCCTACTGCGATTGTGTCGTCGATACGACGCGGGGTGGAGCATCGCAAATCGTTGATACGATTGTCCAGAAGATAGAAGAAAAGAAAGTGCAGTTTATTGCCAGAGAAAAAGGAGTATGATGTCATTATGATTAGTAAAATCGGCGTATTGACCAGCGGCGGCGACGCCCCGGGCATGAATGCGGCTATTCGCGGCGTAACGCGCTATGCGATTGAAAAGGGTTTGGCTGTTGAAGGGATTATCCGCGGTTACGAAGGACTGCTTCGTCATGAAACGATAACCTTGGATCGCAGGACTGTCGGCGGCATCATCCACCGCGGCGGTACGATCCTGCGCACAGCCCGCTGTCTGGAATTTATGGAAAAAGACGTGCAGAAGGAAGCGGCAGATTACCTGCGGTCCCTGGAAATCGACGCCCTCGTCGTCATCGGCGGCGACGGCTCCATGCGCGGTGCCCAGGCGCTGAGCCACTGCGGGATTCCAACGATGGTTATCCCCGGAACTATCGACAACGACATGATGGGAACCCAGTACACCATCGGTTTCGATACGACGGTCAATACCGTTCTCGAATCGATCAATAAAATCCGCGATACGGCGTCGTCTCATGAACGGGTTGCCGTCATCGAAGTTATGGGCCGCAACGCCGGCTTCATCGCCTTGTACGCCGGCATGGCATCAGGGGCCGAAGCCGTCCTCGTGCCGGAACACGAAGTCAACCTGCCGCGCCTGTGCGAACATCTGGCGGAATCGCACCGTATCGGCAAACTGAGCAGCATCGTCGTTGTTGCGGAAGGTGCGGCTAAGGGAACGGATGTCGTGGATTACATCAAAGAGCACACCTATCTCGAACCGAATCTGACCGTTCTCGGATATGTACAGCGCGGCGGCGCGCCCAGCGCCCTCGACGCTACCATGGCTGGCTTATACGCTCAGAAAGCCATTGATTCCCTGCTGGCGGGAACATATAACTGCGTTATCGGACTCATTGGCCGCCGCATCGCCGCGACGCCGTATTCCGAAGCGCCGCATTTCCATTTCCCCATCAGCGATAATATGTACCAACTTGTTCATATGTTGGGCCGATAAGGGAATAATGCGTTGACAACGCATAAAAATGCAATTATAATAGGTCAAGGTATAATTTATCTGGTAATTGCATGTTTTATGCATATTGTTGCGGAATAGGAGTGTTTTTTATGTCATTTGATTTTAGTCTTATTATAGACTCCTTGCCCTTGCTGCTCACCGGTGCTGCCGTTACGATTGAAATCACGGCTATTGCCGTGGCCTTAGGCTTTATCCTGGGCCTGATCACCAGCGTCTGCCGCCTGTCGAGCATTAAGATCCTGCGGGTCATTGCGATTTGCTATGTAAATATCATCCGCGGTACGCCTATGCTGGTACAGATCTTCCTGATTTACTTTGCCCTGCCTATGATTATCGGCGAGCGCATCAATCCCTTTGTCGCCGCCGTTGCCGCCTGCTCGATCAACAGCGGCGCCTACGTATCGGAAATCTTCCGTGCCGGCATTCAGGCTGTCGATAAGGGACAGATGGAAGCAGGCCGTTCCCTGGGGTTGTCGTGGATGCAGACGATGCGGTACATCATCCTGCCTCAGGCTTTTAAAAATGTCATCCCGCCCTTGGGCAACGAATTCATTTCCATGACCAAGGAAACGTCCTTGGTTTCGGTCATCGGCTTTGAAGAATTGACGCGCCGCGGTCAGCTCATTATCGCAAAGACCTACGGCTCCTTTGAAATCTGGATGACCGTCGCGGCCCTGTATTTAATCATGACCCTGAGCATTGCCCAGCTGGTCAGCTTCTTGGAACGGAGGTTTGCAACGGATGATAGAAATTAAAGGATTAAAAAAGAGCTTCGGCAAGCACGATGTCCTGAAGGGCATCGACTTGACCATTCACGATAAAGAAGTCGTGGTCATCATCGGCCCGTCCGGTTCCGGCAAGAGCACTATCCTTCGCTGCATAAACTATCTGGAACATCCTACAGCCGGTGAAATCATCGTTGACGGCATCAGCATGAGCGATGCCAAGAGCATCAACAGTATCCGCAAGGAAGTCGGCATGGTCTTCCAGCGCTTTAATTTATTTCCTCACATGACCGTATTGGAAAATATCGTCCTGTCGCCGATGAAGACGAGAGGCGAATCGCGGGAAGATGCGGAAAAAACGGCAATTAAGCTCTTGGAAAAGGTCGGCTTGGCCGATAAGAAGGACGCCTATCCGGGAACCTTGTCCGGCGGCCAGCAGCAGCGTGTTGCCATTGCCCGCGCCTTGGCGATGAAGCCGAAATTCATGCTCTTTGACGAACCGACGTCAGCTCTCGACCCGGAAATGGTCCGGGAAGTACTGGACGTCATTAAGGACTTGGCCAAGGAAGGTATGGCCATGGCTATCGTCACTCACGAAATGGGCTTTGCCCGCGAAGTAGCCGACCGCGTCTTGTTCATCGACGGCGGCTATATCCTCGAAGAAGGCAAGCCTGACGATATCTTTTTCCATCCCCAGGAAGAACGGACGAAGTCCTTCCTTTCGAAAATTTTATAAGCAAGGCACAACGCGGCTGTCCCGAAAAGGGGGCCGCGTTTTTTTTGTGCGTTTATCCTTGGATTGATATGATATAATGAATATAAGCGGGCGCTGAGCGGCGGCTCTAGCGCAATGGACAGACAGGAAGGTAGAAACGATGGCAAAGAAGAAGGCAAAGGCCGGCGACGTCATATTTGTAGACCGGGGGCTGTTTCGCCATTTCGGCGTATATGTCGGACACGACCGGGTCATACACTATGCGCCGCCAAAGGGCGAATTCAAGTTTGACGCCGACGAGGCCTGTATTCATGAGGCTTCTATGGAGGAGTTTTTAGACGGCGATGAGACCTACTATGTATGCGACTTTTCTGAGGACGACCATCGCGATGACGATGATGATTCGTGGTGGGACATATTTCGCTCGGCCTTGGAGGCCATCGTCGGCGAAGAAGAGCCTAAGGAGCAGTTTCATCTGTATACGCCTCAGTCTACCATAGCCAGGGCCAGGCGGCGCATTGGCGAAAAATCCTACGATTTGCTGGAAAACAACTGCGAACACTTCGCCTTGTGGTGCAAGACGGGCATTTCCGAATCCCGCCAGGTCGACGGCCTGATGGGTTGCATCTCGACGGTAAAGCTCGTGGCAAAACTGCTGGATTAGACTGGGCGCAAAAAAAGTCTCAGAAATATATTCTGGGACTTTTTTGGCAGCGACAAGATCTGTCGTCTTGTGATAATATCCTATACATAAAGGCGATATTCTTTTAGGAGTGAAAGCAGCGGCGGGTATACTCGACGTAATACAGGGCTGCCGTGACCAGTACGACGGCTGGGCAGAGGACGCCGTAGAGCAGGCTGTAGCCGAACCATTGGGCGACGAGGCCTAAGGTCATGGCGGCCAGGCCGACGAAGATATCCAGGAACCAAAAGTACGTGGCCGTAGCGGCGCCGGCCCGGCTGGCAGGAACGCTTTGAACGGCCAGCGTCTGGAACACGGGACTGAGAGCGCCGAAGCCGAGACCGAGGATAGCCGCCGACAGGAGAAACCACAGCTTCGTACTGACAAAACCGAAGAGAATAAAGCCGATGATAAATAAGGCGAAGCCGGGATATACGACGTGGCTGGGGCCGATGCGGTCCAGTACGTTTCCCACGACGGGGCGGCTGGCGACGATGACGACGGCAAAGACGGCAAAAAATAATCCTGTGCTTTCGGCCATGTGCAGGGACGCGGCGTACAGGGGAATAAAGGTCAGGATGCCGCCGTAGGCGAAGAATACCAGTCCGCCTAAGAATGACGCCAGAAGGGAGCGCTTTTCGATGAAATGTTCAAAAAAAGGCGTTTTAGAGGCAGAGGGCGAAGGCTGCACCGCCTTGGGCGGCAGGGAAATGGCCGAGGCCGCGGCGAGAATCAGAGCGGCCAGGACTGCGAGAGCCAGAAACAAGCCGGATATGCGGATCGTTTGGTATAACAGCAGCCCGGCCAGCGGCCCGACGACCATAGCCATATTGGTCGTGACGGAAAAATATCCAATGCCTTCGCCGCGCCGCGACGGCGGAATGACTAACACGGCGATAGAAGCGGCCGTCGTCGTAGCCAAAGCGAAGACGATGCCGTGGACGAGGCGCAGGCCGTACAGCGCTTCGACGCAGTCGGCGGCGTTGAAGGCGGCCATGACCAGGAAAAATAAAACCAGGGAGCCTAAGAGGAGGCGTCTCTTCTGCTTTTCGTCTACCAAATATCCGGCGACAGGCCGGAAGACGCTGGTGCCGATCTGAAAAAACGTCATGGCCAGGCCGGCTTCGAGCTCGCTGCCATGAAATTCGTCGATGATACAGAGGGGCAGCGTCGTAATCAGGATATATTGGGTAAACAGCTGGAAAAAATTGACGCCGCCCGTCAGCAAGAACGGTTTAGTCCACAAAGCTTCTTTTGTCATGTCGTCACGTCCCTTTTAGTTATGTTGTTACTTGTAGTGATGACTTTCATTATAACCGGCAGCGGCTTGTTGTCAATTTTTTTCTAAAGAAATGATATGGAGAAGAGTATTTAACTTAGGAGGAATGGAACATGACGAGAACTATTACCGTGCGGGGCGTAGGAAAAGCGGCGGCGAAAGCCGACTTCGTTACCATCAATATGTCTATGAAGACGAGCGACATGACATACGATACGGCGATGGATATGGCAGCGGAAAAGATCGACGGCCTCAGCCGGGCGCTGAAACATGCCGGATTTGAGGCAGGCGACCTTAAGACGACGAAGTTCAGGGTTGACACGGCATATGACACGATAAAAGATGGAAACGGAAATTATAAGCGCATATTTGAAGGCTTTATCGTGCATCACGACGTAAGGCTGCAGTTTGACTTCGAATCACGCCGCTTGTTGCAGGCTCTTTCGGCTATTGCAACCTGCATATCCGCTCCGGAGATAGAAATCCGATTTTCCGTAAAGGACTCGGAGAAATTAAAGGACGACATCCTTCGCTCAGCTGCGGAAAACGCGCGGCGCAGGGCTGAGATCCTGTGCGAAGCGTCGGGGGCGGCCTTGGGTGCTCTGTTGTCGATACACTACAACTGGGACGAGCTGTCTATCTATTCGTCGACTCGTTTTTCCTACGAAAGCGAATGTCTGAGCAGCGTGAAGAGCGTGAAATCCATCGATATGGAACCGGAAGATATTCACGCTGACGATTCGGCAACCTTTGTATGGGAAATCTGCTGAGAGGCGATAGAGCCGCATTCAGGCCGCCGGAATGTAAAATTTAGGTAAACGATAAAGGACCACGAGCCGCTGGAGCTGCTTCAGCGGCTCGTGGTCGTTGACTTTTTGCGCATCGTATATTACTATAAAATACATAAATAGTATATTTTACAACAACGTATAATGGAGGAACATACATGTTTGATTTCAACATATTGCATATCGTCGCCGGTATTCCCGGCCTGCTCATTGCCATGGTCATGCACGAATACGCCCATGCGCTCGTGGCCGACTATATGGGCGACGACACGCCGCGCCTGATGGGACGGCTGACGCTGAACCCTATGGCCCATATCGACCCTATCGGGGCGCTCATGCTTCTCGTAGCCCGCTTCGGCTGGGCCAAGCCGGTCATGATCAATCCCAATAATTTCCGCAGCTGGCGGAAGGGGGAGCTGTGCGTAGCCTTTGCCGGTCCGGCGGCCAACCTGATCGTGGCGTTCGTCGCCCTCATCGCCCAGGTTGTCTTCAGCCGGCTGGATTTATTTACCGGTACGGCCCTGCAGCTTGTCCTGAGCATGATCGTCATATATAATATCAACTTTGCCATCTTCAACTTGCTGCCCCTGCCGCCGCTGGACGGCTCGCGCATCCTCATGTGCTTCCTGCCGTCGGAATGGAACTATCGCCTGGCGAGCCTGGAACGGTACAGCTTTATCATCCTCATTGCCTTGATGATGACGCCGGTCTTCTCGTATATTTTGATTCCCCTGCAGCGGCTCGTATTCAGCGTATTTAGTCTGGCATTGCTTCCTTTTTTATAAGAGAAAGGCAGGTTTGAACTATGAAACGGATTTTTTGCGCCCTCGCCTTTGCCTGCTGTCTGGTGTTAGGCCCGATAACGGCGTCGGCCTTCGACTACGATCAGTCTGTCGACGAGATTTCCCTCAGCCCGACGACGGCCTATGACACGGTGTACTTAGGCATGTCCCGGGCAGATTTCGACGCTAACTTTTCCGCGTTGCCCGGCTGGACCTTTTACGGAAATACGACGTCCAAGCTGGAACGGGTGGAGCGGTCTGTGACCCGTGACGGCGTGACCGTGCAGGAAGGCCTGGTCATCCTGACGGACGATACGGCGGCTGACAGCAAGGTATTAGCCTTCGACAATTATTTCCGCACGGCCGACAAAAAGACGGCCCGCGACATCTACCGGCGTCTTCGCGCCAGCATTTACGCCGCCATGGACGACTTTCCCGTCAGGCAGAGCGGCCGCATGACGACGTGGGTCCGCGGCGACGTGACTATCGTCGTCTTCGCTAAGGCGGAAAAGGATAAGGACGGCATGTACGCCGTCGTCATCCGCCGGTACAATAATCATGTTTTAAAGGAATGACAAGACAAAAGTCCATGTTCTATTGACATAAAAAAGATTCTCATATATAATAATAGTACACCATTTTACTTTTTGACTTTTATATTCCTTGAAGAGTGAGGAGACGTCACCATGAATAGTGTAAAAACAGTGTTTTTGATGACTTTGCTGGCTTGTATTATGATGCTCATCGGCGGAGCCTTCGGCGGCCGCGGCGGCGTCATGATCATGCTGGTCATCGCCTTAGGGATGAATTTCTTTTCCTATTGGTTCAGCGATTCGATTGTCTTAAAAATGTATAAAGCCCAGGAAGTCGGCCAAGGCCATTACCTGTACCATATCGTCGAAGACCTAGCCCGGCGGGCGGAACTTCCCATGCCGAAGGTATATGTCATTCCGACGGACGTGCCAAACGCCTTTGCTACGGGCCGCAACCCTTCCCATGCAGCCGTCGCGGCTACGGAGGGCATCATGGAGATGCTGGACGAAGACGAAATCCGCGGCGTCTTGGCCCATGAAATGTCCCACATCATGCACCGCGATATCCTGATCAGCACGATTGTCGCCTGCTTCGCCAGCGTCATTTCCATGATCGCCAACATCGCCCAGTGGGCGGCTATCTTCGGCGGCGGCCGTGACGAAGACGGCGAAAGCACCAATCCCATTGCCCTGATCGGCACGATTATCATTGCGCCTATTGCGGCGGCGCTGATTCAGTTCGCCATTTCCCGTACGCGCGAATACATGGCCGACGAAGAAGGGGGCCGCATGATCGACGACCCGCTGGCTCTGGCCAGAGCGCTGGCTAAGATCGACAACTACGCCCATTACCGGGTCATGCCCGGCGCGACCCAGTCGACGGCTCACATGTGCATCATCAATCCCTTCTCGGGTCTCAAAGGCAATTTGATGAATTTATTCAGCACCCATCCGTCTACGGAAAACCGCATTGCCCGCTTGGAGGCCCTGGATCGGGAACTGCACGGGTAATAGCCCCGACAACGATATATGAATAACGTAAACGCCCCGTTCCCTCTAGGAGCGGGGCGTTTTGTATGAAAAACAGCTTCTCAGCCTACTAAGATATCTGGCAGAGAGAAACTGTTTTTGCATAGCCCTTTATTTTACTTTGTTAGTCAGCGTTCCAATATCGGAAATGGAGATTTCTACGACGTCGCCGGAATGGATGAATTTAGGCGGATTGAAGCCTACGCCTACGCCGGACGGCGTGCCCGTAGCGATGATGTCGCCGGGCAGGAGGGTCGTTCCCTGCGAGAGGGTCTGGATGAGCTGGGGAATGGTGAAGATAAATTCGCCTGTCGTCGCGTCCTGTCGCACTTCGCCATTGACCTTGGTGACGACCGTAAAGGTATCGGGTGCAGCGTCCCGCAGGAGCAGGAAGGGGCCCATAGGGCAGAACGTATCCAGGCTCTTGCCGTGGAACCATTGGCCGTGATTAGCCTGGAGGTCGCGGGCCGTCACGTCGTTTAAAATCGTAAAGCCGTATACGTAATCCATGGCTTCGCCGACGGGAATATCGGAGCCTTCCTTGCCGATGATGACGGCCAGCTCGCCTTCGTAGTCGAGGGCGCTGGTGACGTTTTTATGGGGATCGATGAGGTCATCAGGGCCGATAACCGACGTCGTGGCTTTGGTGAAGATCATGGGATATTTCGGCAGCTCCGGCACGGCGGTCTTGTCAAATTCGGCAATGTGGTCGGCATAGTTCTTGCCGATGCAGAAAATATTGCGCTCTACATGAGGAATGGGAGCCATAATGCGAACCGTATCCAGGGGCTGAGCCGCGACGGCGTGGGTCTTTTCATTCTGCTCCAGCGCGTCGGCTAAGGCCAGCAGGCCTTCATTTCCCTGACGGATGAATTCGAGAAGCGTTTCCGGCAGCGGTGTAAAAAAGGCCTCTTCCAAGGCGATGGCGCCGTATACGCCTGTTTCCGTTTCGTCGAGGACGCCCCACTGCACCAGGCCCATATCCTCGTAGGTTACTAATTTTTTTATCATCATGTCCAATCGTCTCCTTTAATTCTTAAAGATATATGTATATTTTATTATATCACATATGTTATAGGCAATATAGCGCTGAGACGAGAATGCGTATTGACTGCGGAAGAAATGTTTTGTAAAATATAAATGAAAGAAAGCGGTGAGCCTCTACCATAAAGTGAGGACCTAAAAAACGATGGAGGGCGTGAAAACGTCCTCTATTTTTGTATAAAAAGGAGAAGCTATGCGTCTGTATCATGTCAGCGATACGTATATACAATATCTAAAGCAGTTTGATGAAAAAGTGCCGGATAATAAAAATCAAAAGCGACCGTATGTAGGAATTGTCGTAGAAGTAGGGGGCGTGACGTATTACGCGCCTTTATCGTCGCTAAGCCCAAGCATTTGAAAATGAAAAACGGAAAAGATTTTAGAAAAATTAATAAAGGCGTATACGGCGCTATTAATTTTAACAATATGATTCCAGTACCTGTCGCGGAATTACTGCTCATTGATTTCGACGCAATTCAAGATAAACAGTATCGGCGGCTGCTGCAGCATCAATATGAATACATCAAAGAAGACGAAGCGAACATTATAAAAGTTGCAAGGGCGTTACGAAACCTGTTCTTTGTCGGGGGCGATACGCTGAAATCGATTGACAAAAAAATTATGCAGCGATGCTGTTGTTTCCCGCTGCTGGAACAGGCCTGCCGCCAATATATGCAGAACGATTCCGACAATATGTGATATAGGTGAATTTTGGCTGCGATTCTGTAGAAAAATATCTTGAAAATGCCAGAAACCGGCTGGTTTGCTGAATTTATAAGTAGAAAGGCTCTGTAATTTGTGATAAAATAAAACATCATACATAAGGCATAAAGGGGAGACTCGTTCATGGATAACGAAATCACAAAGAATTTTATTGAAAATATTATCGATGAAGATAACGAAAAAAATACATATGGAAAGCGCATCCATACTCGTTTTCCGCCGGAACCGAACGGCTATCTCCACATCGGTCACGCGAAATCGATTTGCTTGAACTTCGGCATCGCCAAAAAGTACGGCGGTATTACGAACCTGCGCTTCGACGATACAAACCCGTCCAAGGAAGACGTAGAATACGTCAATTCCATCAAGGAAGACGTCCAGTGGCTGGGCTTTACCTGGGACGACCGCATGTTCTACGCTTCCGATTATTTCGATACCCTGTACAACTACGCCGTCAAATTGATCAAATTGGGCAAGGCCTACGTCGACGATTTGTCAGGCGATGAAATCCGCGAATACCGCGGTACCTTCAGCACGCCGGGCAAGGAAAGCCCGTACCGCAGCCGCAGCGTCGAAGAAAACCTGAAGCTCTTTGCCGAAATGAAGGAAGGCAAATACGGCGACGGCGAAAAAGTACTGCGTGCTAAGATCGACATGGCCAGCCCGAACCTCAATATGCGCGATCCCGTCCTGTACCGCATCGTCCATGCCCATCATCACCGCACAGGTGACAAATGGTGCATTTATCCGATGTACGACTTCGCCCATCCCGTATCGGACGCCATCGAACGGATTACCCACTCGATCTGCACCCTTGAATTTGAAGACCACCGCCCCCTGTACAACTGGGTCCTCGAAGACTGGGACGACCCGGAAGGCCAGAAGCCGCGCCAGATTGAATTCGCCCGTCTGAACGTCACCAATATGATTACAAGCAAGCGCAAGCTGCGCACCCTCGTGGAAAAGGGCATCGTCAGCGGCTGGGATGACCCGCGCATGCCGACCATTTCCGGTATTCGCCGCCGCGGCTACACGCCCGAAGCCATCCGCGACTTCTGCGAACGTATCGGCGTAGCCAAAGCCGACAGCATGGTCGACATATCCCTTCTCGAATACTGCATCCGTGAAGACCTGAAGCTCAAAGCGCCGCGTCTCATGACGGTCATCGATCCCCTGAAGGTCGTCATTACCAACTATCCCGACGGCCAGACGGAAACGATAACGGCGGAAAACAATCAGGAAAACGAAGCCATGGGCACCCGTCAGATTACCTTCAGCAAGACCATCTACATCGAAAAGAACGACTTCATGGAAGAACCGGTCAAGAAGTTCTTCCGCCTGGCTCCGGGCAAGGAAGTCCGCCTGAAATACAGCTACATCATCAAGTGCGAAGACGTCGTTAAGGACGAAGCCGGCAACATCGTCGAGCTGCACTGCACGTACGACCCGGAAAGCAAGAGCGGCAGCGGCGCCAACGCAGGCCGCAAGGTGAAGGGCACCCTCCACTGGGTCAACGCCGAAGACGCTGTCGACGTTGAAACGCGGGTCTACGACTACCTGTTTAAGACCGATGAATCGGACGACGCCGAAGGCGACAAGAAGGATTTCCTGTCCCAGATCAACCCCAACAGCCTGGAAACCTTTGCCAGCAAGGGCGAAGCCGCTCTGGCTTCCTACCATGCCGGCGACAAATTCCAGTTCCTCCGTCAGGGCTACTTCGTCATCGACAAGGACTCGACGCCGGAACGCCTCGTCGTAAACCGCATCGTCGGGCTGCGCGATACGTGGGCCAAGATGCAGAAAAAGCAGTAAGATGAGAGAAATCTTAAAAGAAGATTAAAATAGCATGAGAAAACGAACCGGTCTTTCCATCGGTCTTAAATTTCGATGAGAATACCGGTTCGTTTTTGTATTTCAGTTGCAGTGCCGCAGGGAACACTGTATAATGAAATCACACCATTACCGGTAGAGGGGGAACTATAAGTTATGAAATCCTTTGGGTCTCATGGCGTGCTGCTTCTCATATTGTTTCTGTTGGCAGGCGGCCTGTTGGGCGGCATTCTTGGAGAAGTTTTATCGGGAATCCAGCTGGGCGACCTCATGCCCATGCTGTCGCAGCATTATGAAATCTTTAATATTCAGAACGTCGATTTGAACTTATATATCATGCAGATTAATTTTGGCATTCGCTTTGCTCCCAACTTGCTGAGCATCCTTGGGATCTTCGTAGCGTTGTTTATCTATCGTCACGTCAGTTAGAGGAGGTCATTCCCGTGTTGATTTTAGCTTCAGGGTCGCCGCGGCGGCGCGAATTACTTACTCAGGCCGGTATTACCTATATGGTGAATCCCAGTACGTATCAGGAAGATTCGCCGAAAAAGAAAGACCCGGAAAAATACGTACAGGCCCAGGCCGTCGGCAAAGCCTGCGACGTCGCTGAAAAATATCCTGGCCAATGGGTGTTGGGAGCCGATACGATCGTCGTCGCAGACGGCGAAATCTTAGGGAAGCCCCGCAATGCCAAGGAAGCGTCGGCCATGCTCCACCGCCTCTCCAACGGGAAGCACTCCGTACTGACCGGCGTGGCTCTGGTGCGCGATAAGGACGTATATACGAAGGTCGTCGAAACGAAGGTGTGGTTCCGCCGGCTGACCGATGAGGAAATTGAAACCTACGTATCCAGCGGCGATCCCTTGGATAAGGCCGGAGCCTACGGCATTCAGGGACGGGCCGCAGCTTTTGTAGACAAGATCAACGGCTCCTATACGAACGTCGTCGGCCTGCCTTTGTCCCAGGTCTGCCGGATGCTCCACAAGGCCAAGGTAAATGCCTGATGAGCCCGGTCCAGCCTATGGCCTGCTGCGAAAAGCCGCGGGAAAAATTTCTCCAGCAAGGCGCGCAAGCCGTGACGGATCAGGATTTACTGGCTATTTTGCTGCGCACGGGCGTGAAGGGCCATTCCGTCTTGGACGTGTCGCGGTCCCTGCTGCGTTCTCTGCCGGGAGAAAACCTCTATTACCTCAGCGAGGCCAGCGTAGCCGACTTGTGCGCCATCCGCGGCGTAGGAGCCGACAAGGCCGTGACGATCTGCGCGGCCGTCGAGCTGGGACGGCGCATTGCCCGCCAGCGGGTCAAGCAGAACGCTCCCGATTTCAGCACGCCTCAGGCCATTGCCGAATACGTCATGGAAGATATGCGCTTCCTGCCGCAGGAGCAACTCCGCGCCGTATACTTATCGACGAAAAATCAGCTCATCGCCGTGCGGACGCTGACCATCGGCACGATTAATTCCAGCCTGGCAAAGTCCCGCGAGGTCTTTCGCTTTGCTATTCAGTACAACGCTGCCGCCGTCGTACTGGTACATAACCATCCCAGCGGCGACCCGTCTCCCAGCAGCGACGACATCGCCGTGACGAGACAAATCGCCCAGGCCGGCCACGTCATGGAAATTCCCGTCCTGGATCACATCATCATCGGTGACGGCACCTTTTCGAGCCTTTGTGAGCTGGGATATATGTAAATTAAATATGGTGACTCCTAACTTATAGATTATATGTGTTAACGAATCGAGACTTCTGCCGAAGTCTCGATTTTTTTATAATCTGTAATGGAAAGAGAGGTGAAAGCTGTGTCAAAGACGATGTGGTTCGGGTTGTTCGGATGTCTGACGGCGTGTATTGCCTCTGGCTGCAGTGCCGAAACGAGTCAGACACAAGAGGTGACGCTGCCGTATCGGGGAGAAATGAAGACGGCGCCTCATTCTCAAACTGACGGTGCCTATACTGCATATACTCCGATTTCAGACGTTGCAGGCGATCCCGTTTTTGCTGACTATGGGCGGCTTCTGTTTCCGCAGCAGCCCTGGTATTACAACGGTCGTACCTTGGGCAGCTTGCAGCTGACGTGGTACAGCTGCATAGATCCGAAGAAAACTGTAGAAATAGCCAACTATTTAAAAAAGCGCGCCGAAGCGGGAGAAACCATTTTTTATGATATATATACAGAAGAAGAAAAGGCAGCGGATTCAGAAAAAAACAATACGGGATTGTTCTTTTTTAAAGGAAGAGCCGGTGCGCCTTTTGCCGTCTGCAGCGCCGGCGGCGGATTTGCCTATGTAGCAGCTATGCATGACAGCTTTCCGCAGGCGCTGGAATTATCCAAAAGAGGGTATAATGCTTTTGCGCTGATTTACCGTCCCGATGCGCAAAAGGCTTGTGAAGATTTGTCTCGGGCCATTGCCTTCATTTTTGCCCATGCTGATGAGCTGGGAGTTAGGACCTATGGATATTCTTTGTGGGGAGGATCTGCTGGTGCCCGCATGGCTGCCTGGGTCGGATCGTATGGAACGGCTGCTTTTAGCGGAGGAAATTTGCCAAAACCGGCTGCGGTCATCATGCAGTATACGGGGTACAGTGAGTACAGCGCTGCCGATCCGCCGACGTATGCCTGTGTGGGAGAAGAAGACGGCATTGCTGATTGGCTGACCATGAAAAGGCGTCTTCAAAAATTAAAAGCCTTGGGTATTGACACGGAATTTCACCATTATCCAGGACTGCGTCATGGCTTTGGTCTCGGTACGGGTACGCCGGCTGAGGGGTGGCTTGACGAGGCCGTCTGTTTTTGGGAAAGGCAGCTTCAATAGTATAAATGATTGTGAAAAGGAGAAAACATATGAAAACATGGCTTATTACAGGCTGTTCCAGCGGAATTGGCCGAGGCATTGCCAAGGCAGCTCTGCAGAAGGGATATCAGGTTGTGGCAACAGCCCGCAGACTGGAAACGGTGCAGGACCTTACAGCGGCTTATCCGCAAAGGGCTCTGGCAGCCGCATTGGATGTGACGAAACCTGACAGCATTAGGAAGGCTCTTCAAGCAGCCGAAGAGCGATTCGGACCTGTCGACGTTCTGGTCAATAATGCGGGACACGGTTATAGAGCTGCTCTGGAGGAGGGAGAAGATAATAATGTGTCTGAACTTTTTCAGACGAATCTCTTCGGCCCGGTAGCGCTCATGAAAGCGGTACTGCCTCAGATGAGACGGCAAAAGGCAGGGGCCATTATCAACGTGTCCTCTATAGCTGCCGTCTGCGCCGTCGTCGGTTCAGGCTATTACGCAGCGACAAAAGGTGCGCTGGAACTTCTTTCCGATGCCTTGCGGCAGGAAGTAGCACCCCTTGGCATCACCGTAATGACTGTAGAACCAGGAGCATTCCGCACGCGCTTTTTTGACGACTCCCTGAAAGGAACGGCCGTGAAAATCAAGGATTATGCAGAAACAGCCAGTAAAAACCGAAAGGAACACATTATAAACCATCATGACCAGCCAGGAGACCCGGAAAAAGCCGGACGCGTTATCGTAGATGCGGTTGAGCAGCCAAATCCTCCGCAGCGCCTTTTGTTGGGCAGCGACGCCTCAGCCATTGTCTGCGCTGAACTAGAACGACGGCTGGCTGAAGCGCAGGCTCAGAAAGATTTAAGTGTCAGTTCAGATTTTTGACATTGATAAAGGAGAGATCAGTACAGATGAAACAGCGATTGCTGGGACATACATTGTCCGTTTCTGCTATAGGGCTCGGCTGCATGGGATTTTCTCATGCCTACGGCGCGCCGACAGCGCCTTCTGAGGCAATAGGGCGTATTCGACGAGCTGTCGGAATGGGATATACGTTTTTTGATACGGCTGAAGTATATGGAACGCCGTCAGATCCCCATGACAATGAACGCATTGTCGGGAAAGCGCTGGCGACATGCAGGCACGAGGTGCAGATTGCTACCAAATTCGGCATTGTCTTTGATACGTCGTCTGGCACGACGCCGTATCCGCTTATAACCGATTCCCGTCCTGAACAAATACGCCGGTCTGTCGAAGGCTCACTGCGGCGGCTGCAGACGGACTACATCGACCTGTATTTTCAGCACCGCGTCGACCCCAGGATTCCGGCTGAAGACGTTGCCGGTGTTATGGCCGAGCTCATCAAGGAGGGAAAAATTCTTCATTGGGGCATTTCTGAAGTGAACGAAGCGTATTTGCGCCGTGCCCATGCTGTCTGCCCTGTTGCGGCTGTGCAGAATCGGTACTCCATGATGGCCCGCCATTACGAAGCGCTCTTTCCCGTATTAGAAGAACTGGGTATCGGACTGGTTGCTTTTTCGCCTTTGGCCAATGGATTTTTGACGGGATGCTACGGCAGAGATTCATCGTTTAATTCCAAAGACGATTACCGCAGCGCTATGCCGCAGTTCCAGCCAGAGAACCTTGCCGTCAATCAGGAATTGCTGCATCTCCTGCAGACATATGCAGAAGCCAAAGGAGCGACGTGCAGTCAAATTTCATTGGCCTGGATGTTGTGCAAGAAGCCGTGGATCGTTCCGATTCCCGGCACGCGTCAGGAAGGAAGAATGGCAGAAAATGCCGGAGCTGCAGATATCATGCTGACGGCAGATGAAGTATCAGCCCTGGATCAGGCCCTCCAGTCCGTTCCCATGTCTGCCGTCTTCGGCGGCACGGCGACGAAGGCGTAAGGACCGGCGCAGCAGGAAAGAGGAAACACTGCGGAATAGAATGTGCAGAACTGTATATTTAAATTTAGTTAAATGATAATGATATATATTTAATCGAAAGGAGAATAGTATAATGAAACGACCTTTTGTCGTATGCCATATGCTCACGTCTGTAGACGGCAAAATCGACGGTCCCTTTTTCGGAGCTGCTGAGACGGCTCCGGTACTGCAGCTGTACGGCGAGCTGAGAAATGTTTACCAGTGCCAGGCAACCATATATGGCATGGCCACTATTTTGGGCAGCTATTCTGACGGCTTGCTGCCGGAACTGCCGCCTGCAGAAGAGATCTTGCCGAAAGAAGATTATATTAGTCCATACGGAAGGAATGCAGAACAATTTATCGTCGCCGTTGATCCTCAGGGCACTGTGGCCTTTTCATCACCTGTGATGGAAAAGAAGGGCCGCCCGGCAGCTCATATTATCGAGGTACTGACTGAATCTGCATCGCCGGCCTATCTGTCCTATTTGCGAAGCATCGGCATTTCTTATGTATTTGCCGGCGAAAAGCAGATACATTGTGCTGTTTTGCTGGAAAAACTGGTTCAGTATTTTTCTGTTGATAAAGTTATGGTTGCCGGCGGCGGCATCATGAATGAATCCTTTTTGCAGGAAGGACTTATCGACGAGCTGAGCTGGGTTATTGCACCTGTAGTAGATGGAAATACGGAGTCTGCGTCGTTATTTGACAAGGCGGCTTTTCTTCCGGAAGGCCGGCCTGTGGCGTTTCATCTGAAAGAAGCAAACGTCAGGGAAGGCCATGTCTTATGGCTGCGGTATAGTCGGGTGTCTGCATGATTTTGCCATATATCCTGTCATTCGAGTATAATCGGGACTTCATAAGGAGTCTCGATTTTTTTTTGTTGGTCTGTCGCAATATATCCTTTATGTCTCCGTTTAGGGCAGATTTACGCCGGATATACAGGGATATCCTAAGGCTGCCTTGATGGGGAATACGGCGCACAGCAGGCGAGGGAGCGGAGCAGCATGTACCATTTTTTTGCTTGATGCATTTTCCGATGTCTTTTATAAAGTACAGAGATAGGTATGTTTTTTGCATTGCCGCAATCTAGGCATTAAAATATGTATATAATAAAAACAGTAACTAAGGAAAGAAGGCAATACGGATGTTGCTCAGGCAAATACAGTATTTTATGGCTGTCGTAGACTGCGGCAGCTTTACGGATGCGGCAGAGCGATGTTATATTTCACAATCTGCCGTATCTCAGCAGGTACAGGCCTTGGAAAAGGAATTAGGCGCTTCCCTTTTGATACGAGAGAAACGCCGGTTTTCCCTGACGCCGGCCGGTGAATATTTTTATATGCGCTGCAAGGGGCTGCTGAAAGAAGTCGATGACATATGTTATGAAACATCCCGCATCGGACGCGATGCGGAATCGGTGCTGCGCATCGGGTATCTGCGCTGCTACAGCGGCCAGGAATTATATCAGGCTGTAGCCGATTTTTCTCAAGTATATCCTGAAGTGTTCATTGATATTGCAACGGGTACGCATGAAGAATTATATAATTTGCTTCGTCATGGCGGCGTCGATATTATTCTAAGTGATCAGCGGAGAGCCTTTTCTGACGATTATGTGAATTATCAGCTTTTATCGTGCAGCTGCTATGCTGAATTGTCTGCCCGGCATCCTCTTAGCCGACAGGAGTCGGTACAGCTTCAGGATTTAAAATCTGTCCCATGCATCTTGATTTCTACGAAAGAGCAGCGCCGTGCAGAGCAGGAATATTATGAGAAGACGCTGAACTTCGGCGGAAGCTTCTTATTTGCCCCTACGCTGGAAGAAGGCCGGCTGATGGTTTTGGGAAACAGGGGATTTTTGCCTGTTGAACGTATGGGCACGCTGCCGCCGGCTCACGCGTCTATACGGCGGCTGCCCATCTGCCAGGGGAAGCGTCAGTTATGTCGCACGTACTGCCTGTTTTGGCGCAGGGAGCATACCCAGTATTATATAGAAGAATTTGCTGAAACGCTGCGAAAACTAGTTCGTCATGAATGAGTCATCATCTGTATCTCTTAATGAAGATGCAGTTTTTACATAAGCAGTACTTATGAATTGCTGCTGAAATCGAGATTGCTGTTTTTGGACCCTGTCTCTACAATAATAGGTGCATGAGGCTGCTGTGATGCTTACGGATTAAGACGGCTGCCTGTTATGAAAAACAGCAAAGGAGAGAATTTTTATGACAAAATGCGTAATGCTGTGGGTTGGTGCAGGAGACATCGGTATGGCTATTGCCCGCCGTACAGGAACGGGGATGAAGATTATCATAGGAGATAAAATACTGGAAAAAGCAAAGCGCACTGCCGGATTGATGCAAGGAGCCGGATTTGATGCCGTTCCTATGGAAATGGATTTGGCAAGCCGTGCGTCTATTCAGGAATATATAAGCGTTGGAAGAGCGTATGGTAATATTTCTGTATTAATAAATGCCGCCGGCGTATCGCCAAGCCAGGCTCCGATTAAAACGATTTTAAATGTTGACTTGTATGGTACGGCCGTTTTGCTGGAAGAAGTCGGCAAGGTCATCGCCGACGGAGGTGTCGGCGTAACTATTTCCAGTCAGTCAGGGCATCGTCTGTCGGCTCTTAGTCCGGAAGAAGACGAACTGCTGGCCTGTACGCCTGCCGAAGACCTGCTGACATTGGATATGCTGCATCCCTCGCGTATCCGTGATACCCTTCATGCCTATCAGCTGGCTAAACGCTGCAACGTCAAGAGAGTGATGGCTGAATCAGTTCGCTGGGGAATGCGTGGCGCCCGCATCAATTCTATTTCGCCGGGGATTATTGTAACGCCTCTGGCCCAGGACGAATTTAACGGTCCGCGCGGCGATTTTTACAAAAATATGTTTGCAAAATGTCCGGCAGGCAGGCCAGGAACGGCTGACGAAATAGCCCACGTGGCGGAGCTGCTGCTGAGCGAAAAAGGCGCGTTTATTACAGGTGCCGATTTCCTCATTGACGGCGGCGCGACGGCCTCGTACTTTTACGGTCCGCTGAAACCCAGATAAGAAACGGGGAGGAGGATTCCTGTAATTTGTAAAGGGCAACAAAAACTATCTAATCCGAGTTATTGTACCTCCAATCGGCCGCAGCCTTTTTCTGCATAAAAATATCTTCCGGAAACATAGGAGCGATGCTGCCGTCAATTTGCCGGACGATAATTTATATTTGCATTATCTACGCAAGTATATTATAATAAAGCGAGATAACTAAAAAAGCTAGGGGCGCCGCAAGGCTGAGAAAGCGTTTGGATTCGCGCTTGTCCCTTATGGACCTGATTCGGATAATGCCGACGTAGGGAAGCTTTACGGGATTATAAAGCTCACCTGCGGAGGTGAGCTTTTTTATTTACCTGTTTCTATTTTCTATATTTAGGTTAAACTCATTAGCAGGAGGTACGTTTATGACTTACACAACTCAGATGGACGCAGCCCGCAAAGGTATCGTCACGCCGCAGATGCAAATCGTTGCGGAAAAAGAAAAAATGCCCATGGAAAAACTCATGAAGCTCGTAGCCGAAGGCAAAGTTGCCATTCCGGCCAATAAACTTCATACCAGCCTTTCTCCGGAAGCTGTCGGTCAGGACTGCCGTACGAAGATCAACGTCAACCTCGGCGTATCGCCGGAACATAACGACCATGAATTGGAACTGCAGAAGGTGCAGAACGCCATCAACATGAAGGCTGAAGCCATCATGGACTTGAGCAACTTCGGCAAGACCCGCGAATTCCGCCGCAAGCTCGTCGATATGTCTACGGCTATGATCGGTACCGTTCCCATGTATGACGCCGTCGGCATGCTGGAAAAAGACTTGAAGGATATTACTGTAGATGAATTCTTCTCCGTCGTCGAACAGCACGCAGAAGACGGCGTAGACTTCATGACCATCCACTGCGGCATGAACCGCAAGACGGCTGAACGTATCAAGAAGAACCCCCGCCTGACCAATATCGTATCCCGCGGCGGCTCGCTGCTGTTTGCCTGGATGGAAATGAACAATCAGGAAAACCCCTTCTATGAATACTATGACCGTCTCCTCGACATCTGTGAAAAATACGACGTTACCCTGAGCTTGGGCGACGCCTGCCGTCCCGGCTGCACCCACGACGCGACGGACGCAGCTCAGATCGAAGAACTGATCACCCTCGGCGAATTGACGAAACGGGCTTGGGAACACAACGTCCAGGTCATGATCGAAGGCCCGGGCCATATGGTCCTGACGGAAATTGCTGCCAACATGAAAATTGAAAAACGCCTGTGCCACGGCGCGCCCTTCTACGTATTAGGTCCTATCGTCACCGATATCGCTCCGGGCTACGACCACATTACAAGCGCTATCGGCGGGGCCATTGCCGGCGCATCCGGAGCCGACTTCCTGTGCTATGTTACGCCGGCCGAACACCTTCGCCTGCCCGACGTAAACGACGTTAAGGAAGGCATCATCGCCGCCCGCATCGCTGCGCACGCCGCCGACCTGGCCAAGGGCATCCCCGGCGCGCAGGAATGGGACGACGCTATGAGCAAGGCCCGCGTGGAAGTAGATTTTGAAACGATGATTTCCTTGTCCATCGACCCGGAAAAGGCTCGCCGCTACTATGAATCGAGCAAGCCCGAATGCGAAGGCACCTGCACGATGTGCGGCAAAATGTGCCCGGCCCGGACGATGAAGAAAATCCTCGCCGGAGAAGACGTATCGATCCGCTAACCTGAAACTATCTGATATACAGACATAAAAAAAGACACTTTCTGACATGTCGTTGGAAAGTGTCTTTCTTTATACTATTACATGGCCTCCTTACAGGCTCACTTCCAGACGAGGAGCAGGGAGATGCCGAATTCCTTTTTGAATTGCTTGGTCAGCTGGTTCATTTCGTAGTCCGCCGCGTTGTAGGCTACGCCGGGAGCCGTCGTAATGACGGCGACGGCGACGTTTTCCGCAGTGGTGACGTGAATATCCTGGACGACTTGCTCGTACGTAATGTCCGATGCTTCGGCCAAGGCCAGGAAGGTGGAGAGCTTGCGGACCATCGCCCAGTCTTCTGCCGTGACCATGTTGGCGTAGCGGTAGGCCCGCAGGGTCTTGCGGCTGATGCCGTGGTGGAAGCCGGCGATGAAGCTGACGATGAGCTGCTCGCGCTGCGTCAGGCCGTACAGGGGCGCGTGGCCGATCATGAAGGCCGAATGGCGGGCGTGATCGTAGAAATTGATGATTTTGCCTACGTCGTGAAGCTGGGCCGCCGTCGTGAGGTACAGCCGTTCCCGCTCGCCGTAGCCGTGCAGGTCTTTCAGCTGGTCGAAGAGAAGGCCTGCCGTATGGGTGACCTGCTGGCAGTGGGATTCGTTGACGATGCCGCCCAGGGTGCCGACGAAGTTGCGGATGCTGAATTTCAGGATATCGTCGAAGCGAGGCGCAGGCAGGTGGAAGTAAGAGGTATAGTATTCAAAGAACAGCCCTTCACGCAGGCCGCAGCCACTGACGACCAGTTCCGGGCTGCCTGCCGTATCGAACAGGGTCTTAATGACGGCGGCGCCGGCGACGATGAGGTCGGCCCGTTCGCTCGACAGGCCGGGGATCTTCTTGCGGTTGGCGCTGGTCCGCGTCGTAATTTCCGTATACAGGGCGTCGAAGTGGTCTGCCGGTAAGATATAATTATGCACCTTCGTCAGCTCGTAATTCGTTGTCCGCTGATCCATCTTGGCAAAAGTACGGGCCGTGCCGCCGATGCCGACGAGGGGGAGACGCAGATTTTTAATCCAGTCGGCAGCAAGGAGCTTTTTCCGTACGAATTTCAGGCAGTCCTGCAGGGCGATTGCATCTACGTTGCCCTGGAGATTGAATTTTTCCGTAACCGTTACGGCGCCGATGGGGATGGAAACGGAATGAACTGGTTCGCCTTCTTGTACCAGAGTCAGCTCGACGCTGGCGCCGCCCAGGTCGAACAGGAGAAAGTCCTTCATGGCGATGGTGTTGATGACGCCCAAATAGCCGAGATAGGCTTCCCGTTCGCCTGTAATGACGGTCATGGCTACGCCCGTTTCCGCGTAAATCCGCTTCAGGAACTCGTCGCCGTTCGAGGCGTTGCGCACGGCGGCGGTGGCGACGGCGATGCAGTTTTGGATTTCCATAACCTCCATGATGTGCTTATATACCTTTAAGCATTTCATGGCCCGTTCCATGCCGGCGTCGCTCAGTTCGCCCGTCTGGGTAAGGCCTTGTCCGAGGCGTATGGATTCTTTTTCCTGATACAGGAAGGAATACGATTTGTTGTCGTTTATCTGGAGGACGACAAACCGGATGGAGTTGGAGCCCATATCGATGATGGCTAATTTTTCCATTGTATACCTCTTTTCTTTGTAATCCATAATCTTCTGTTATTATACTACATCTTGCCGAGACGATGAAACGATTTTGCAAAATTTGCCGTTAAAACGAAATGGAAATAATTCGTATGACTAAAGAAAATGGGGAGGATTCTTCCGTATTTTTTGCAGAGCCGCCTATTATACAAGCTTTTTTCATTTTTTACACAAATTATACAAAAAGATCGCCACCATCGCCGGTATTTCATGTATAATATATGAAGAGACGGCGGGGAGAGAGTCTCCGCGTCATCAGCAAGGAAGGCGAGGAAATACTATGGAATATCAGGCCAAGCGGCAATTTGGCATCATACATATCGGCACGGTCAATATGACCTTGAAAATCATCGCGTATTCGTCGCTGGACGATATGGAGGTCATTGAAAATGTATCGCGGGAAGTCCAGTACGGCGGGGAAGTCTTTACGCGCCATCACGTCAGCTTCCAGTCTCTCAACGAAATCTGCACGATTTTAAATAAATTCAAGCAGCTCCTGCGGGACTACGACGTCACGGACGTGCGCGTCTTGTCGACGACGGCTATCCGCGAAGCCGACAACCTGCTCAACGTCATCGATCAAATCTATTTCCGCACGGGCTTCCGCGTCACTGTCGTGCGCATGGCCAAGGAAATTTACTATAAATTCTTCGGCTTGTATTATCACGTGCTGAAGGGGAAATTCAACTTTGCCGACAAGGCCGTCCTCCTGCTGGATATTACGTCCGGCGGCGTAGGGCTGACCTGCTGGAAATCGGACGAGCTCCTGTTTCAGCAAAACGTCCACATCGGCTCGCTGCGCATTTTGGAAAACTTCACGCCTAAGCAGCGGGAAGAGCTGACCTTTCCGACGGCAGCCCGCGAATACATCTACGGCGCCTTGTCCCCCCTGTGGGCCAGCGTGCGCCATCACGATATCAAATACATCGTCCTGTCGGGCCGGGCGGCAACGCTCATCGGCAAGCTCATGCATAAGGAAGAAACAAACGGCGTCCGCCTCATCAAGGCCGACGAGCTGCGCCAGTTCGTCAATTCCTTCCACGGCATCACGCCCTTTAAGCTCATGCAGCGCTGCAAGCTTTCGGAAAATCTGGCCAACGTCATCATGCCGACGCTGCTCCTGTATTACGAGCTCCTGCGCATCATCGACGTCGACCTGCTGGTCATGATGAGCACGACCTTTACGGAGGGCTATTCCATGCATTACGTAGCCGAGCAGACCGATAATTCTTACGTAGCCCATCAGCGGGGGCTGCTGCTCAACTTGACGCGCCGCATTGCCGGCAAGTATTGGTACGCGCCGGAACATGCCGCCTGCGTAGGCGAGTTCTGCGGTATTTTGTTCAACGCCGTGTATAAGGAAATCGGCTTGAAATTCTCGTGCGGCTACTTGCTGCAGCTGGCGTCGATCCTTCATGAAACGGGCAAATACGTCAACATCCGCAAGCACAATCTCTGCACGTATCACCTTATCATGGAAACGGACTTATTCGGCATTACAGACGAAGAAAAGGAAGTGCTGGCCAACATTGCCTATTACGCCGACGGTGGCGTGATACAGGATTCGTCGGACATGTACGACGTCCTGTCGCCGGAGCAGAAGATTACGGCGGCCAAGCTCGCGGCGATTTTCAGCCTGGCCGACTCCCTCGACAAGAGCCATTTAGGAAAGATAAAGCGCATACAGGCCGAATTGGTCGGCAACGAACTCATCGTCCGCTACCATTCCGATTTGGATATTTCCCTGGAACGGTGGACGTTCATGAAGACGGCCGTCAATTTCGCCGAAGTCTTCGGCATTTCGCCTAAATTACTGAAAGGATAAGTGACTATTTTGAAGTATACAGAACCAGAAAATTATTTAAACCGGGAATGTACGTGGATCAAGTTTAACGAACGGGTTCTGCGGGAAGCCATCGTGCCGTCCAATCCCTTGCTGGAACAGCTGAATTTCGTAGCTATTGCTGCGTCAAATCTGGACGAATTCTTTATGATCCGCGTGGCCGGCGTCAAACACCTCATCGAAAGCGGCGTTAAGCATATCGACATTGCCGGCATGACGCCGCAAGAGCAGTTTGAAGCCATCCAGTCTATGGTACACACGCTGGTGGACCAGCAGTACGAATATTATTCGGTCATTCAGGACAAGCTGCAGCAGGAAGGCCTTCATTTTGTCAGCGTCGACGAGCTGAATGAAGAGCAGCGCATCTGGCTGGACAGCTATTTCGAGCGGGAAATTTACCCCGTCGTCACGCCTATGGCCGTCGACTCGAGCCATCCCTTTCCCTTCCTCGCCAGCCTGAATCTGAATCTGGCCGTCCTGCTGCGCAAGAAACAGGGCGATACGTCGGTAAAGACGGCCATTTTGCCCGTGCCGTCGCCGATCATTCCCCGCATCATCAAGGTGCCCGTAGCTGCCAGCGACGCGAAGCAGTTCCTCTTTCTGGAGGACATCCTCGGCGCCTATGCCAACCGTTTCTTCCTGGGCTGCGATATCCTCGAAGCCGTGCCGTTCCGCATAACCCGCGACGCCGACCTAGATATTGACGACGAAGCGGAAGATTTGCTCGTAGAAGTGGAAAAATCCCTGAAAAAACGCCGCAAGGGCGCAGCCGTCCGCTTGGAACTGGCCCAGTCGGCGAGCCGTATGGTCCGGGAATTCCTGCGCGGCGAGCTGCAGCTGGAAGACAAGGACTTGTATATGATACCCGGCCCCTTGGACTGCAAGGTATTTTTCTCCTTTACGGGAATCGAGGGGTATGATCATCTCCGTTATCCTGCCGCGTCGCCTCAGCCGTCGTATGAATTGGAAGAACTTGGCGCACCTGATATGTGGACGGCCATTGCTAAGCAGGATATTATGGTACATCATCCGTACGAAACCTTTGATACTGTAGAGAACTTTATCAAATTAGCTGCTACAGACCCGGATGTGCTGGCTATCAAGCAGACCCTGTACCGCGTCAGCAGCCGGTCTCCCATCATCGCCGCATTGGCGGAAGCTGCAGAAAACGGCAAACAGGTCACGGTCCTCATGGAAGTTAAGGCCCGGTTTGACGAAGAAAACAACATCTTCATGGCCCGCAAGCTGGAAAAGGCCGGCTGCCACGTTATTTACGGCATCATGGGATTAAAGACCCATTCGAAAATCACCCTGGTAGTCCGCCGAGAAGAAGAAGGCATCCGCCGTTACGTCCATTTGGCGACGGGCAACTACAACGGCAAGACGGCCCGCATTTACACGGACGTAGGCATCCTGACGGCCAATACGCTCATCGGCGTCGACGCCTCAGCCTTTTTCAATCTCCTGTCGGGATATTCTGACCCGCCGCAGTGGAACAAGCTGGCCGTCGCGCCGCTGAATCTGCGCGAACGGATTTATGAAAAGATAGAACAGGAAACGGCCTGGGCTAAAAAGGGCAAGAAAGCCTTCATCGTCGCCAAGATGAATTCCCTCCTTGACAAGGAGGTCATCGCTAAATTGTACGAAGCGTCGGCTGCCGGCGTTAAAATCCATCTCATCGTCCGCGGGATCTGCGTCCTGCGGCCGGGACTGCCGGGAATCAGCGAAAACATCGAAGTGCACAGCGTCGTCGGCCGGTTCCTCGAACACAGCCGTTTATTCTACTTCTACAATAACGGGGAAGAAGACGTATTCATCTCGTCGGCCGACTGGATGCCCCGCAACCTGAACGAACGGGTGGAACTGATGATTCCCGTCGAATACGGTCCCCATAAGGAACGCATCAAGGGAATCCTGTCGCTGTATTTCAACGACAATGTAAAAGCCTACGCCATGAATTCCGACGGCACGTATCGCTACATTGCCGACGAACGGCCGACCGATGCAGCGCCGATTCACGCCCAGATGATGCTCCAGCATGAAGCAGAAGAAAAACACAAAAAGCATAAGAAAAGCAAGCGCCGTTAAGCGCCGTGCCTTCGACGTCCCCTCCCTGCGGAGGGGACGTTTTTTGCGCTTTCATGGAGCAGAAAACCAATATAAAAGGGACGGCATATGAGGAAAGTGGGGGACAGGATATATTTTGCAAGAAAAACAGGATTTTTTCACCACAAAAATATACTTTTTTGAAAAAATTTTACTTTAATGTGGGAAACCATGTAAAGCTCTCTCAAAATCGCCCTTATCACGCAGTATAAACAGCCTTTTCGCAGGCCCTTTAATGTTGACAATCGTGCTGAAGATATGATATTTACCTCATTTTTGCTGTTATTGTTAACCGATAAAAATTGACAGGGTAACAGGCCTTTGATAGAATGATTTCCAGTTAGGAGGGATTTGATGAACAAACGATATCAAGGGCCCATTACTCGCATGTATGCAACCTTAGTCGCTTTATTAATCATAGTTTCCTTAGCTGGATTTATTGACAAAGGAAAATCCGTCACAATCCAGACCGACGGCGCGACTCGTTCTGTCTATACGCACGCCGTCAATGCTGACGCGCTGATGCGCGAAAATAATATTGCGCTCGGGTCATATGATGAAATTGAAATGTCCACATCCGAATTATTAGAAGGAACTGCCGTTACGGTTCGCCGGGCCGTTCCCGTCATATTGGAACATAAGGGTAAACAACAAACTGTTATGTCCGCCAAAAAGACCGTACAGGAAGTAGCCGAACAATATGGATACGACGCGGAGAATTATCGTCCCTACGGCGATACGTCCGCGCCGGTCGTTCCTGATATGACGATACGCATTGGGAATATTTCCCGCAAGGCCATCACGGAAGACGAAGTCGTTCCCTTTGCCATTGAAAGCATCCCTGATGAAAATCTGAGCCAGGGTCAGGAAGAAATCGTCCAGGAAGGGATGAACGGCCGCAAGAAGGTCACTGTTCATATCATCAGCCTCGACGGCCAGGTCGTCGGGAAGGAAGTCGTCTCTACGACGCTGGTGACGGAAATGCAGCCCCTGATCCGCCGCGTAGGCACGCAGGAGACCGTAACGCTCAATACGGGCGACGTGTCCAAGTATAAGGAAGTCTTTACGATGGAAGCGACAGCGTACCTGCCGTCGGACGGCAACGGCGCGGGCATTACCAAGATGGGTACCGTCGCCCGTTACGGCGTCGTCGCCGTAGACCCCAACGTCATTCCGCTGGGAACGCGGGTGTATATCCCGGGATACGGCGTAGCCATTGCCGAAGATACGGGCGGAGATATTTTAGGAAACCGCATCGACTTGTGCATGGAAGATTACAATTCCTGCATGGTCTTCGGACGGCGCACCGTGCCGGTATATATTTTGGAATAGAGGCGGAGCCGCTCCGGGCAGTACATGCAGGAGCGGCTTTTTTTGCGTAAAAACGGCTTGTGCAGTCGAAGACAATGTGATATAATAGCAAAGGTTTAAGTACTATGCTTAAAAATACGCACGCTTGGTGAGCCTGCAGCTGTGCTGCTCGGCAGTGACGGCAGGCGATGACCGGGCGGAGGAACAACAGGAGGAGTAACAATTATGGCAGTAGTATCTATGAAACAATTATTGGAAGCAGGCGTTCACTTCGGTCACCAGACTCGCCGCTGGAACCCTAAAATGGCTCGTTTCATCTTCACGGAACGCAACGGCATCTACATCATCGACTTGCAGAAAACCGTAAAGAAAATGGACGAAGCTTACAATTTCGTACGCGACCTGGCTGCTGAAGGCGGCAAGATCCTTTTCGTCGGCACGAAAAAACAGGCTCAGGAATCCATTAAAAACGAAGCCGAACGCTGCAATCAGTTCTATGTAAACGAACGCTGGCTCGGCGGCATGCTGACCAACTTCCAGACGATTGAAAAACGCGTAAAACGCTTGAAGACGCTGGAAAAACAGGCTGAAGACGGCACGTTCGACGTATTGCCGAAGAAGGAAGTTACCATTTTGAAACACGAAATGGAAAAACTCCAGAAATACCTCGGCGGCATCAAAGACATGAAGAAACTTCCGGACGCTCTCTTCGTTATCGACCCGAAAAAAGAAGAAATCGCCGTATCGGAAGCCCGCAAATTGAACATCCCCATCATCGCTACGGTTGACACGAACTGCGATCCCGACCTCATCGACTACCCGATTCCGGCAAACGACGACGCTATCCGCGCCGTAAAACTGCTGACCGGCAAAATCGCCGACGCCGTTTTGGAAGGCAACCAGGGCGAACAGGTTGAAGAAGGCGCCGCTGAAGAAGCAGCCGTTGAAACGGAAGCTGTCGCTGAAGAAAACTAAGACATCGGCCCTTTGAGAACTACATGGCTCATTATATAAAGGTAAGGAGTGCTTCATTCCTTACCTTTATTCAAACTGTATATTATGTTTAGGAGGAATATCTAAGATGGCTATTACAGCAAGCATGGTAAAAGATTTAAGAACAAAAACTGGCGCTGGCATGATGGACTGCAAAAAAGCGCTCGCAGCTACGGATGGAGATATGGAAAAAGCAATCGACTTCCTTCGCGAAAAAGGCTTGGCAGCCGCTGCTAAAAAAGCAGACCGCATCGCAGCTGAAGGCTTGGTTTACTCCTATATCCACGGCAACGGCCGCATCGGCGTTCTCGTAGAAATCAACTGCGAAACGGACTTCGTAGCCCAGACGGACAACTTCAAAGACCTCTGCAAAGACATTGCAATGCAGATTGCCGCAGCTAACCCGGCATACCTCAAGAGAGAAGACGTTCCGGAAGACGTTCTCGAACATGAAAAAGAAGTTCTCCGCCAGCAGGCTCTGAACGAAGGCAAACCGGAAAAAATCGTCGAAAAGATGATCGTCGGCCGTATCGAAAAATTCTACAAAGAAAACTGCTTGCTCGACCAGGAATTCATCAAAGATTCCGACAAGACGATTCAGCAGGTTATTACTGAAAATATCGCTAAAATCGGTGAAAAAATCGACATCCGCCGTTACACCCGCTACGAATTGGGCGAAGGCCTCCAGAAGCGCAACGACGATTTCGTTTCCGAAGTTATGGCACAAGCTAAATAAGATTGCATATAAGAGAACACCATTTTCGTGTTCTCTTATTTTCTAATGTGACTTTATACGGCGCGGCAGCGCCGGGAGCAGGAGGCCTTGGTATGGAAACGAAAAAATATAATCGCATTGTATTGAAATTGAGCGGCGAAGCGTTGGCGGGAGCCCAGGGATACGGCATCGACCCGGAAACGGTCGAAACGATTGCCAAGCAAGTCGTAGAAGTAAATAAGCTGGGCATTCAGGTAGCTATCGTCGTAGGTGGCGGTAATATCTGGCGCGGCCTGTCGGGCAGCGCAAAAGGCATGGACCGCGTATCAGCTGACTACATGGGCATGCTGGCAACGGTCATGAACGCCCTGGCGCTGCAGGACGCTATGGAAAAGAACGGCGTTGCGACGCGCGTACAGACGGCTATCAACATGCAGCAGGTTGCAGAACCGTACATCCGCCGCCGGGCGATCCGCCACATGGAAAAGGGCCGCGTCGTCATCTTCGGCGCTGGTACGGGCAATCCCTATTTCTCTACGGATACGACGGCGGCACTGCGGGCTGCAGAAATCGAAGCCGACGCAATCCTCATGGCAAAGAACGGCGTAGACGGCGTATACGACAGCGACCCGAAGCTCAATCCCGACGCGAAGATGTTCCGCCGCTTGTCCTACATGGATGTCATCAATAAAGAGCTCAAAGTCATGGACGCGACGGCTACGACGCTGTGCATGAACAATAACATTCCCATCGTCGTATTCAACATCGACGTCGAAGGCAATATCATCGCCGCCGCCAGCGGAAAAGATTTGGGGACATTAGTCGACAAAGAAGGCTAAAAGCTGTATTATATACATATATACCATTATTACGATTAAGGAAGTGAATAGTATGGACGTAAAGACCTTATTAACGCAGAACGAAGAAAAGATGGATAAGACCATAGAAGCATTGAAGCGCGATTTGGCTTCGATTCGCACTGGCCGGGCCAGTACGACGCTCCTGGACCGTATCAGCGTTGATTACTATGGTACGCCTACGCCGGTCAAGCAGGTTGCAAACGTATCCGCCCCGGAACCGCGCCTCATTACGATTGTTCCCTGGGAACGGAAAATGCTCGGCGACATCGAACGGGCTATTTTGAAATCCGATCTGGGCTTAAACCCGAACAACGACGGCACGATGATCCGCCTGGAAATCCCCCAGCTGACGGAAGAACGCCGTAAAGAATTAAGCAAGAAGGTCAGCAAGGACGCCGAAGACTCTAAGGTCGTCATCCGCAATATCCGCCGTGACGCGAACGACGCCATCAAGAAGATGGAAAAGAAGAAGGAAATCACGGAAGACGACAGCAAGGAAGCCCAGGAAAATATCCAGAAGCTGACGGACAAGAAGATCAAGCTGATCGACGAAATCAAAGCGAAAAAAGAAAAAGAAGTCATGGAAGTATAATGGATATACGAAATTTTATTGGCATGCCGTTACGGTATGCCATATCTGTATTACAGGAAAAAAACGTGCCGTATGAAGTAGAGCGCACGACGGCGCGAAGCCGCTTTTTTCCCCGCGATGAAGAAGATCCCTACGTCGTCCGGGCCCGCGAGCGGGACGGCGTCGTATATCTTCTGGTAAACGCGAATTTGAAGAAAAGCGAAAGCGTAACTCGCATGCTGCAAGGTGGAGAAGTGCAAGAATGATTAACTTTTTAGGAAAAAAGAAGAAGGAAGAACGGCATACAGGAATAGAACTGCTCGATACGAACAACATTCCCCGCCACGTCGCCATCATCATGGACGGCAACGGCCGCTGGGCTAAACGGCGGAGCATGCCGCGCAGCTACGGCCACAGGGCCGGCGCGGACACGCTGAAGAAAATTGTCGCCGCCGCCGGGGAATTAGGAATCAAGGTGCTGACGGTATACGCCTTTTCGACGGAAAACTGGAAACGGCCTGACGAGGAAGTTTCCTATATTATGAAGCTCATGAAGGAGTACCTGAGCAAAAACCTTCTGGAACTGAACGAGCATAATGTGCGCCTGCACTTTATCGGCGATTTGAGCCGCCTTTCCCCGTCGCTCCGCCAGGCCTTTGACGAAGCGGAACGGAACATGGCCGGAAACACGGGATTGATTTTAAACGTCGCCGTCAATTACGGCGGCCGCCTGGAACTGACCCAGGCCATGCAGAAGCTGGCGTCCGACGTCAAGGCCGGCCGTCTGGAGCCGGAGGATATTACGGAAGACTCCCTGGCTTCGTATTTGTATACGGCGCCGGAAAACGACGTGGACCTGCTCATCCGGCCCGGCGCGGACAAACGGGTCAGCAATTTCCTGTTGTGGCAGATGGCTTACGCCGAATTCTGGTATACCGATTTGTGCTGGCCTGATTTTACAAAAGAGACGCTCATAGAGGCGATTCTCGCCTTTCAGGGCAGAGAACGCCGCTTTGGCGGTTTGAAATAAGGTAGGTAAACGAAACATATGTTGGCAAAACGAATTATAACCGGCGTCATAGGCGGCGCCCTGACGATAGGGATTATCTATGAAGGGGACTGGCTGTTTTTTTTCATGATAATCCTGCTGGCTATTTTGGGATGGCATGAGTATTGTAATTTAGTCCGTAAACTGGGCGCGAATCTGTCGGAACGGATGGGAGCGGGATGGATCGTCTGCTTTTTTGCCGCCTATTGGTTCGGCAGCGTAAAGGTGATGATGCTGCTGGCCGTAGCCGCCATGCTGTGGCTGCTGCTGCAGACCGTCCTGTTTCATGGGAAGATAAAGCCTGTAGACAGCGCCTATACGCTGTACGGCCTGCTGTACGTAAGCGGAGGCTTTTTAGCTATGCTGGCGCTGCGAAACGGGCAGATTGCATCGTATATGACCGACGCTTTTTCGTCCGTCATGCTGGAGCCGGCGCGCTTTTTCATGTTTCTCCTGATTTTTTCCACGTGGGCCAGCGATACCTTTGCCTTTGCCGTAGGAAAAGTTAAGGGGAAAAATAAATTGTGCCCGTCCATCAGCCCCGGCAAAACGCAGGAAGGGGCTTTGGGAGGCTTTATCGGCACCGTCGTCACGGCTCTCGTCTTTTCGCTTATTTTCCAGTTTTCCCTCATCCACGCCTTAGCTATCGGCATCGTCGTCGCCGTGGCGGCTCCTCTCGGCGACTTGGTAGAATCGATACTGAAACGAGTCTGCCAGGTAAAGGATTCGGGGACGCTGATTCCGGGGCACGGCGGCGTGCTGGATCGCTTTGACAGCCTGCTGTTCGCCGCTCCGGCCGTATATGTATATCTCACGCTCATCGCCTGAGAGGAGGCCCTGCATTGAAGAAAATTATCATCCTCGGCAGTACGGGGTCGATCGGCACCCAGGCCGTCGACGTCATTGAAGCTCATCCGCAGCTGTTTACCCTCGCCGCCGTTGCCGCTCATTCGAACTGGGAGCTGGCAGCTCGCCAGATTCAGGCCCACGGCGCAGCCTTTGCCTGCATGACCGACGAGCCGGCAGCCGAAAAGCTGCGGCAGGAAGTAGGCGAAAGGTGCACGGTTTTTTCCGGGCCTGAAGGTCTGCTCAAACTCATTGACGAATGCGAAGCCGATATGGTGCTGACGTCCTTAGTCGGGGCTGCCGGCATTGAGCCGACGCTCCATGCCATCGAGAAGGGGCTGGATATTGCCCTGGCCAACAAGGAAACCCTCGTGGCGGCAGGCGAGCTGGTCATGGCCGAGGCTGCGCGCCGCGGCGTCCGCATCCTGCCTGTCGACAGCGAGCATGGAGCGATTTTCCAATGTCTGGAAGGACGCAGCGGCAGTGAAGTCGACAAGCTGCTGATTACGGCCTCAGGCGGCCCCCATTTTCACCGGCCATTGGAAGAATTCCCGTCCATTACGGTAGAGCAGTGCCTCAAGCATCCGACGTGGAATATGGGCGGCAAGATTACGATTGACTCGGCGACGATGTTCAATAAGGGCCTGGAAGTCATCGAAGCGCACTGGCTGTTCGATATGCCCTACGACCGCATCGAAGTCGTCGTCCAGCCCCAAAGCATCATCCACTCGATGATACAATTTACGGACGGCTCCGTCCTGGCCCAGCTGGGAATGCCCGATATGAGGCTGCCGATTCAATATGCCTTTACCTATCCGCAGCGCTATCCCGTGCGCGGAGCTAAGGATATTGACTGGAAAACGTTGGGCAGCCTGGAATTCTTCGCGCCGGATCCTGAAAAATTTCCATCCCTGCCCCTGGCCTATGAAGCAGGGAAGGCGGGAGGCACGATGCCCTGCGTGCTGAACGGGGCGAACGAAGTCGCCGTATACGCCTTTTTGCGGCGGGAAATTTCTTTTACACGCATATTTGACGTCGTACGCACCGTCATGGAACGCCATACGGTATGCCGCGACGTTTCCTTAGACGCGATTCGCAGCGCCGACGCCTGGGCCCGTCGCTGCGCGGCGTCTTTACTGTAGAAAGGTGTTGGGACATTGGGTATTACCATTGCAGCGACTGTATTTGTATTCAGTCTCATCGTATTTGTCCATGAATTTGGACATTTCATTACAGCAAAATTAACGGGCATGCAGGTCGACGAATTTGCCATCGGCTTTGGCCCCAAGATTTACAGCTGCACCTATGGTTCGACGCTGTATTCCCTGCGGGCCGTGCCCTTGGGCGGCTTTAACCGCATCGCCGGCATGACCGAAGACGAGCCGCTGAACGAACGGTCGTTTTTGAATAAGCCCGTTCCGTCCCGGCTGCTGGTCATTGCCGCCGGCGGCATCATGAACTTTCTGCTGGCGATTCTCATCTTGTGGGGCGTTACCTTTGCCGTAGGCACGATGACCGTATCGCCTCAGGCCGTCGTCGGCTCGGTCATTGAAAACTCCGCAGCCAGCCAGGCCGACATGCAGGAGGGCGACCGCATCGTATCTATCGGCGGCACGGCTATTACGCAGTGGAGCGATATTTCTCAGGCCGTAGCCGAACACAGCCGATCTGTCGTCACCGTCGTCGTTGAACGGGACGGCAAGGAGCTGAGCCTGGACATGATCCCTCAGGTAGACAGCCAGTCGCAGCGCGCTACCCTCGGCATCATGCCGGTCATAACGAAACAGTCCCATGGATTTTTTGAATCGGCCGGCATGGCCGTTCAGCGTACGGGGCAGCTTTGCCAGCTCATGCTCGTCGGCATTTATGAAATGATTACCGGCGAAACGAAGGCTGACCTGGCCGGACCCATCGGCGTAGCCCAGCTGGCCGGGCAGGTAGCGTCCGTAGGCTTTGTAAACCTTCTCGTCTTTACGGCCTTCCTGAGCATCAACCTGGGTATCTTAAATCTGCTGCCCATCCCGCTGTTAGACGGCGGATATATTATCCTGCTGATTTTAGAAGGAATTTCTGGCCGGCGCATGCCTAAAAAGGCGTTGCAGTACATCCAGGCGACAGGCATGGTAATTCTGGGAGCGCTGTTCTTATTCGCCATGTTCCAGGACATCAGCCGTTTTTAGAAAGGCCGGATTACTATGAAACGAAGACATTCACTTCCCGTAACTGTCGGGAATCTTACGATAGGGGGCGACGCTCCCATTTCGGTACAGACGATGTCGACGATTACTCCTGCCGATGAGGAGCGGGCCGTCGCCGACGTGCGCCGTCTGGCCTCTTACGGCGCGGAAATCGTGCGGTTTGCTGTTCCTGATATGGCTGCCGCTAAGGGCTTGAAGGCCGTAACCGCCGCGTCTCCCGTACCGATCGTCGCCGATATCCACTTTGACTATCGGCTGGCTTTGGAGGCCGTAGACAGCGGCGTCCATGCCCTGCGCATCAATCCCGGCAATATCGGCGCCGATGAAAACGTCGTAAAGGTGGTGGAAAAGGTGCGTTCGCGCCAGATTCCCATCCGTATCGGCATCAACGCCGGATCGCTGCCGGAAGACCTGCTGGAAGCCAACGGCGGCCATCCTACGGCCGAAGCCATGGTGGAAGGGGCCTTGCGCCATATCCGTATTCTGGAACGGCTGGATTACCGCAATATGGTCATTTCCCTGAAGGCGTCCGACGTACCGCTGATGATCGAAGCCTACACGGCCCTGGCCGAAAAGGTTCCTTACGCCCTGCATTTAGGCGTGACGGAAGCCGGTCTGGTCCGTGAGGGCAGCATTAAGTCGGCCATCGGCATCGGCCATCTCTTGTACAACGGCATCGGCGATACGATCCGCGTGTCCCTGACGGGCGATCCGGCGGAAGAAATCGCGGCCGGGCAGACGATTCTCACAGCCCTGGGCCTCAGGACCTTCGGACCGACGCTGATTTCTTGCCCGACCTGCGGCCGTACGCAAGTCGATTTAATCGGCCTGGCTCAGGAAGTACAGGAAGCCTTATCCGGCATCACTGCGCCGATTAAGGTCGCCGTCATGGGCTGCGTCGTCAACGGTCCCGGCGAAGCGCGGGAAGCCGATTTCGGCATCGCCGGCGGCAAGGGAATGGGCATCGTCTTTTCCCACGGCAAGGTGTTGAAGAGCGTGCCTGAAAATCAGCTCGTACCGGCTTTGCTGGAAGAAATACATAAATCTATTACAAAGGAGTCTTAAGTCTATGTTAGCATCAAAATTATATAGTCCGACGCTGCGGGAGATTCCGGCAGACGCTGAGATTGCCAGCCATCAATATATGCTGAAAGCGGGCATGCTGCGGAAAAACGGCAGCGGCTTGTACAGCTTCCTGCCCTTGGGCCGCCGCGTGACGCTGAAGGTAGAACAGATCGTCCGCGAAGAAATGGACGCTACAGGCGCCCAAGAAATCATGATGCCCATCATGCAGCCTGCCGAAATCTGGCATGAATCGGGCCGGTGGAGCGCTTACGGGCCGGAAATGTTCAAGCTGCAGGACCGCCACGACAACGGCTACTGCCTCGGGCCGACTCATGAAGAATTGATTACGACGCTTCTCCGCAACGAACTGCGTTCGTATAAGCAGATGCCCCTGATCCTTTGGCAGATGCAGAATAAATACCGCGACGAAATCCGTCCCCGCTTCGGCCTCATGCGCAGCCGCGAATTCGTCATGAAGGATGCCTATTCTTTCGATGTTGACGAAGAAGGCCTCCATAAGACCTATCAGATTATGTATGACGCTTACGACCGTGTATTTACGCGCTGCGGCTTGAATTTCAAGCCTGTAGAAGCAGACAGCGGCCAGATTGGCGGCAGCCACACCCATGAATTCATGGCCCTGGCCGCAGCCGGCGAAGCCGAAGTCGTCTCCTGCTCGAAGTGCCAGTATGCCGCCGATATTGAAAAGGCCGTCCCCAATACGCTGGACATGGCAGCTGAAGACGCAGCCGACGTAGAGCTCATCGAAACGCCGAACTGCTCGACCATCGAAGATCTGGCCAACTTCCTGCAAATTCCCGTAGAAAAGACGATTAAAGCCGTAGCCTTCGACGTAGACGGAAAAACGGTCCTCTGCATGGTTCGCGGCGACCATGAAGTAAACGACGTAGCCGTACAGAATCTTGTCGGCGGCAATACGATTGAACCGGCGACAGACGAAGAACTGAAGGCTCACGGCCTCCAGCCCGGCTATATGAGCCCCATGGGCGCAGATACGCCGGATAATGAAAGCTTTTATGTCATCGTAGACCCGACGGCAATGAATGTACCGAACGGCGTGACCGGCGCTAATAAGCACGGCTATCATTATAAGAACGTCAATCCCAAACGGGATTTCCAAAACGTCACGGTTGCTACGATCCGCCTCATGACTAAAGACGACGTCTGCCCGCACTGCGGCGCGCCTATCGACATCGTCCGGGGCATTGAAGTCGGCCAGGTATTTGAACTGGGCACGAAATACTCCGAAGCCCTGAATGCGACTTTCCTCGACCAGAACGGCAAGGCCAAGCCCTATGTCATGGGCTGCTACGGCATCGGCGTAACCCGGACGATTGCCGCGGCTATCGAACAGTTCCACGACGACAAGGGCATCATGTGGCCCGTAGCCATCGCGCCGTACGAAGTCGTCGTCGTACCCGTCAGCAGCAAGGACGAAGAACAGATGAAGATTGCCGAAGGGCTGTATACGCAGCTGAAAGGCATGGGCGTCGACGTCCTCTTTGACGACAGGAACGAACGGGCCGGCGTAAAATTCAACGACGCCGACCTCATTGGATATCCCGTCCGCATCACCGTAGGCAAGAAGAGCGCCGCCGATCAGACCGTAGAAATTAAGGTGCGCCGTACGGGCCATGAAGAAGTCGCCGCCATCGCCGACAGCGCCGCCCGCGTGCAAGCTATTTTAAACGAACTCCGCGCTAACAATATGTAATACCTGTACATACTAAGAGACGATAAACGGATACTACCGCATATCGTCTCTTTTCTGTTGCCTCTTGACAAATGCAAAATGATAAGGCCAATCCAATTTAATATAACTTTAATGCCTTTCTTGTCAAAGTTTAATCATTATTCGTCATACTATAGATAAGAATAACCTTTCATCGACAAGGAGGCGACAAGCATGAACAAGATAGAACGGCAGGAACAACAGCTGATGCAGCACATCCGGCAGAAGCGCTGGAATGAGTGCTTGCAGCTGGCGGAGCAGCTGCGTAAAGAAAGCGGAGAGAAACGTCTGCTTCAGCTGGCAGAACAGGCCTACTGCGCCGTATTGGCAGATCCGGCCCGTCGGGACGACAGATGCGCGCTCCAAGGATTGGCCTCGTTATACTATCGGGATTATATGGTACGATTTACGAGCCGGCCTTTCGGCGCCTTGCCCTATGACAAACAAGAGTGCTTTCAGAAGGCTAGGGATACGTTGGAACTCTTGCTGGAAAAGGGGCGGCAGCCGGAGCAGCTGTACCGCTATGCGCAGATATTATACAGAAACGCCAAAGATGGACAAGGACAAGGCGATTTTGCCGCTCTCTGCCGGCAAAAGGAGCAAGCCTATAGGGTGTATGACGAAACGGTATCCTTGCTGGAAAAATGGGGCCCAGCCGATAAAGGGCTGTACTGCCGCGCCTGCTACGGCTTGTCCCGCTGCGGCCTGGAATCGTTTTCCCTTAACTCCTTCGTACTGGAAGAGCTGATGCTCGTATTTTCCGTACCGAGCAGCGTATACGGCAGCCGCGGCGGCCATCTGGCCCGGCTTCGCCGCATCTATGACTGCTTGGAACGGGTGCTGGAAATAGAAGGCTTGCCGCGCCATATCGAAGACATGGCCGCCGTCATACAGGCCAAGCAGGCCTACGAGAAATCGTGGGATATATACTACCTCTTAGGTAAGCTGTTCGACTGCGCCGGCCAATTTTCCCTCTGCCATAACAAAGAAAGCGCCCGTCGCCTGGCAGAACGTTATTACAGCTATGCCTGTGAAATAGACGCAGCCCGACGCCGGGCTCAGCAACGGGTCCCCGGCTTTCAGCACATGTATACGGCATTGCTGACCTTTTATCAGCGTCATCGCCGGGAAGACCAGTTTTACGCCGCATGGGAGCAATACCATCCGCTCGTCGGTTTTTCCGCCGAGTTTCACTTTTTATCGCAGGCTCGCTGGCTCATCATCCGCAAGGAATACGAGGCAGCCCGGCATTACCTGGCGGCGCAGCTGCAGGAGAGGCAGTGGAGTCATAGCGTTGTACGGCGAGCTGTCGTCCTGCAGGACATGGTTCAGGTAGCCATCAGCGGCAGTACAACCGGATTACAGGGGATATATAAGCCGTTTCAGATGCAGCAGCTAGATAAAATCAGCCGGCAGGAACCGTATATGTCTCTGTGCAGGGGATAAAAACTTACGCGTTGCGGCAAACCTATGCTATAATAAAAAAAACGACAGCAAAGGATCGATGATAGCATATGGTTCCTCATCTTTCATATGAAAACCGCATTTTAGCAATTGTCATGATTGTTTCTTTTATCAATCCCTTTACGAGCAGCGCCTTGAATTTAGCCCTGCCGGATATCGGCCTGACGTATAAGGTAACAGAATCCCACTTGGGATGGGTTATCGAAGTATTTCTCATCGCCTCGACGATATGCATCATGCCGATCGGCAAGCTAGCCGATAAGTTCGGCAAGCGGCGCGTATTTCTCTGGGGCGCATCTATCTTCATGATATCATCCTTAGGCGTTTCCCTTATTTCGTCCATTTACGGCCTCATCGCCCTGCGCGTGCTGCAGGGCATAGGCAGCGCTTGTATCTTCGCTACGAGCTTCGCTATCATCACGCTGGTCTATCCGCCGGAGCGTCGTGGAAAAGCCATGGGCTTTACGGTCAGCGCCGTATACTGCGGCTTGTCCCTGGGGCCAGTCATCGGCGGCTTCCTGAATTACTACTGCGGCTGGAAGAGCATTTTCTACTTTATCGCCTTTTTCTGCGCCGTCGCCGTCCTTTCGACGATAGCCTTCATGAAAGAGGAGTGGATTGCCGACGCCAAGGGAAAATTCGATACGGCAGGAGCGATTGCCTATTCCATCGCCTTGGTTCTTATGATGTTCGGCCTGTCGGAAATCCTGAATTTAGGATATGCCAAATACGTCCTGTTAGGCGGCATGGCGCTGTTCGCCCTGTTTCTCTGCTGGGAAAAAAGGCAGACCAATCCCATCATACCCATACAGCTGTTTCTCCGCAACAGGACCTTTTCCTGTTCATCCTTTGCGGCGATGCTGAACTACAGTGCGACCTTTGCTATCAGCTTTCTGCTGTCCATGTATCTGCAGCGTATTTTGGGCTTTACGTCCCGCGACGCCGGATTGGTACTGCTACTTCAGCCCATACTGATGGCCGTCCTGTCGCCGGTCACGGGTTCGCTGTCCGACCATGTATCGGCCGCCTTGTTGTCTTCGGCCGGCATGGGCTGCATTGCCGTCGGGCTGGCATTCTTGGCTTATGACGTGCCCTTGCAGTCCGTGTGGGTTCTGCTGGCCTGCCTGATTATCATCGGCATCGGTTTTTCCCTGTTCACCGCGCCCAACAACAACGCTATCATGGAATCGGTTCCGAAAGAATACGTCGGTATGGCCTCTTCTATGATCGGCACGGTACGGCTCGTCGGCCAGGTCCTCAGCGTGGCCATCGTTACGCTGGTCATGTCGCGGACCGGGGAGGGCGGAGAAGCTATGCTGACCGATAATATTCAACTCGCCTTTATCATTTTTACGATTCTCTGCATCGTCGGAATACTTCCGTCGATGGTCCGCAGCAAAAAATAAGAATATCAGGACAAAATACATCCCCGCTTTACGACAGAAGATTTCTGCTGTAAAGCGGGGATGTAATTTTTTAGGATATTAAAAGTGAGTATGTAATCAGGAAAAAAACGCCTTCCCTAGTATTTACGGAATAAGCCCGTTACTTTTCCCAAAATCGTGCAGTTCTGCGTATAAATTGGCGCATAGTCGTCGTTTTCCGGCTGCAGGCGAATGGCGTCGGCTTCGCGGAAATACCGCTTGACCGTAGCTTCATCGTCCAAAAGGGCTACGACGATTTCGCCGTTTTCTGCCGTGTGCTGCTGGCGTACGACAAGAATATCGCCTTCAAAAATGCCGGCGTTTTTCATGCTGTCGCCCTTTACCGTCAATAAGAAGCAATCTTCGTCGCTGCCGATAAATTCTGCGGAAAAGGGGTATACGTCTTCTACGCATTCTTCTGCCAAAACCGGCGCGCCGGCCCGAACCTGGCCTACGAGCGGCAGGGGGATGATCTTTTTAGAACGCCAGGAGCCTTCGTCGAGAAGCTCGATCGTCCGGTTCTTGGAAGGGTCGCGGCGAATAAAGCCCTGTTCTTCCAAGCGGTTTAAATACCCGTGGACCGTAGACGTAGAACTCAATCCGACTTCCTTGCAGATTTCCCGTACCGACGGGGGATAGCCAAATTTATGCACGCATTCCCGAATATATTCCAAAATTTGTTTTTGACGCGTCGTCAGCATTTTATCATTCATCAGCATGGTTTCATCACTCCAGAGTAGTTTGTCTATATTATACCGTAATTCAAACGTTTGTTCAAGCCCGTTTCAACAGAATGATTTAGAACGATTGTTCCATAATTATCTTGACAAGAACAACTGTTTGGCGATATAATATAACCATCGACGAACGAACGTTTGTAAAAACATTTGTTTTTGCATGCATAGGAGTGACGCCATATGAAAAAGAAAAAGAATATTAGACAGCGCCTGTTTGGCTATATATTGCTTCTCGGACTGCTGGCCATCGCCAGCACTCAGCTGGGCTGGGTATATCGCGGAGAAACAGAATATACGCCGGTTCGCGTGGAGAAAGGCGATACCGTGTGGGAAATCGCTTCTCGCAGTACGAACGCCGAAACGGATATTCGCTACGTCGTCAGCGATATTATGGAAACGAACCATTTATCAGATACGCAGGATATCTATCCCGGACAAATTCTCAACGTCCCCGTTCCGTCTGGAGACGACTGAGGCCAAGGAATACATACAAAAGAGCGGCTTTATTCGCCGCTCTTTTGTATGTATGGTCACTTAGTTTCCGTTATCTTGAAAATGGGATTGTCGATGAGCCGGTCTGCTTCGTCAATATACCGCCGCACGATAGCCTGCGATTTATGACGGGTTTGTCTCATGATTTGCCGTTCATCGACCTGGTGCTGGGCTGCCGACGTGGCAAAACCGTGCCGCAGGCTGTGAGCTCCGTAATCCTTCGGGTCCATGCCCATGAGTCCGACATAATGCTTGACGATGAGAGCGATGGTTTTATCGGAGATCTTCGTCTTGCGGATTGTATGATTGCGCGTAAAGCCCCGGAATACGGGACCCGACGAGATGCCGCTGAGCTTCAGCCAATGCTTTAAAGCACGTACGGCGCAGATTTCTTCATCCTGTACCAGGGGAATGGCGATCATCTGGCCGCGGTCAAACTGGTCGGTCTTGGATTTGCGCAGTGTAAGCAGGAGCCCAAGGCGGGTAAACTGCAAGTCGTCTACTTCCAGATTGGCGATTTCTGAGCGGCGCATAGCTCCGTAAAATCCGATAAGCAAGATGGCCTTATCGCGGGCCTGCTGCAATTCATCTCCTTCGAGATAGGTCAGCATTTCCTTGATATCGTCAAATAAAATCGGCAGCTTGCCGCGCTGTATCGTACCTTTCATGCGCTTGATACCGCGCAGGGCGTTTCGGACGATAGGGAATCGGCAGGGATTATCCTTTATGCCGGCGGCATCGAAATTTTCCGTCAGGGCGCTGATACGCCGGGCGACTGTATTGGCCTTGGCATTGTCGGCTAAATCGTTGATATAGTTGACGATCGTCTCCGGCTGGGCAGGGAAGGACGACAGCTGATGATATTCGCACCAATCGCAGAAATCATTCCAGTCCGACTCATAGGCGTCGATCGTATTGTCGGCCCGCGCCGTGTAAATGCTTTGCCGCGCTTTATCGGTCAGCTTATCATTATTGGCGATGATGTCGGCCCGGCCAATGTAGAAATGCTTCAATTCTTTTTTCAAAGCCGCAGTCCTCCTTTGCATGAAATATACAGGTTCATGATAACCTTATCATGAAATAATAGAAAAGTCAAACATATGAACGGCGGCCCGAAGGGCTTCTTCCGTAAACATTTGTTTGGACGATGTATTTCTTTCTAGCCGAACAAACATTTTGTATCATGTTCATACGAATAGAGCTATCATGGCGACGCCGGAATATATACGAAGAAAATATAAAAAACAGATGCCAATATCAATAAAATTTGCTATGATATACATAAAAATAGATTATGCTTGACTGTGAGCTATAAGGAGGTTGACTATGCAGACGTTAGAAGAACTATACTGGCACTTGCTGAAACAAGGGGCCGACGGCAAACCCTTAGCAGTCGGCGGCGATGCAGACCCGAAACTGATCGGTTGCCTGATCCATCCTGAGGACAAGCCGCTGATTTGGCGCGTGAAGCCTTGTCTCTGTCCGCCAGACAGCCCAAGGGATTGTCAGACCGCCTGCGAGTGGGACGCTGTAGCGCTCGGAGACGAGGGCGTTGTGATTGACGATGAAAAATGTGTAGGCTGTCAGGCTTGCGTCGACGCCTGCAAATTAGATGCGCTGAAAACAAGTAAAGAAATCATCCCTGTCGTTCAAGAACTGCGCGAATATGACGGACCGGTCTATGCGCTGGTTGCGCCGGCCATATCGGGCCAATTCGGAAAGGATGTAACGATGGGCAAGCTGCGCACCGCTTTAAAATGCCTTGGGTTCACGGGAATGCTGGAAGTGGCCGTGTTTGCCGATATCCTGACGTTAAAAGAAGCGCTGGAATTTGACAAAAATATCCGCGACGAAACCCAATTCCAGCTGACGAGCTGCTGCTGTCCTATGTGGATTGCCATGATAAAAAAATTATATCATCAGCTGCTTCCTAACGTTCCCGGCTCAGTGTCGCCTATGATTGCCGGCGGCCGCACGGTTAAAAGGCTGCATCCGACGGCGAAAACCGTCTTTATCGGCCCCTGCCTAGCTAAAAAGGCAGAAAAGAAAGAGTCAGATTTAGTTGGCGCTATTGATTACGTACTGACCTATCAGGAATTGTCCGATTTATTTTCCGTTTCCAACATAGATCTGGCGTCTCTGCCGGAGGACAAGGTTCCTCATGCATCTGAAGCGGGAATCGGATACGCCTATGCCGGCGGCGTATCGGAAGCCGTTTCCCGAATGGTAGGGCAACTAAATCCGCACCGCAGCGTGACCATTCAGACCCGTCGCGCCGATGGCGTGCCGGAATGTAAAGCCATGATCAACGATATTCTGGCAGGAAACCACGGCGGCAATTTCTTCGAAGGAATGGGCTGTAAGGGCGGCTGTGTCGGCGGCCCGCGAGCTATTATTTCTAAAGAAGAAGGCAAAAAGCAGGTCCAGGCTTATGGAAAGGAAGCTCTGTATAAAACGCCGGCAGAGAATCCTTATGTCATCGAGCTGCTGAAGGAATTGGGCTTTTCAACAGTCGAAGAATTTTTAGAGAACAGTCGCCTGTATGATCGGGATATGGATACGTAATGACACATAGCGGTTATTGAATAGGGCTGACTAAAAAAACATACGCATAAACGACCCTTTTTCGCTGGAATCAGCAGAAAAGGGTCGTTTATGCCATCACCTAATAATATATAATTATATATTATTAAATAATTGAGTAAGTACAAGGATGAATTGTCAGATATCGACGCAGGAAATAGAATTGGGTTTCTCGCTATTCTTAAATACTTTATAAATATCTCGAAAATACATCATAATTATTTTGAAATATCTTTATTTTTACTAGAAAATAATTAACAAATAACACATAATATAATTATTTGTTATAACTATATAAGTTTAATAAATTACAAAGCAAGCCTTTATTGACATTAGAATATATTATACTGTACAATGAACATCAAGTTGAGGTGCGGCATCGAAACCAGTGCCGCAGGCACAACGAAATTAAGATAGACTATGTGAATTTCTCAACGCAGCAAAAGAGAGGAAACTAGGGAGACTCGCCAAATGCTCTTTGAGAAAATAGACTATCTGCCTGTAACAAAGCAAGATGTTTTCTATTTTATTCAAGAAGAGAGGTAGTTAATGATGAAAGCAAAAGTATTAGCAGCATTAGCAGCAACGATGGCTGTAGGCGCAACGTGCGCGTTTGCAGCCAACCCGTTTGTAGACGTACCGACCGACAGCTGGGCCTACAAATCCGTTGTAGAACTGGCCGACTCGGGCATTGTTCAGGGCGTAGACGGCAAATATTTCGAAGGTAACCGCAACATTACTCGTTACGAAGCTGCTGAAATGGTAGCTAAAGCCATGGCTCACATGGATCGCGCTACGGTAGAACAGCGCGCCCTGATCAACAAATTAGCTGACGAATATGCTGATGAATTGAACAATCTCGGTGTCCGCGTATCGAACTTGGAAAATAAAGTCGGCAATATTAAGTTTACTGGCGACGCTCGTCTTCGTTACCGTTATCAGAACGACAATAAATCTAAAGAAGACGACAACTCCTGGGATTACCGTATTCGCCTCCGCGGCACGGCCCAGGTTAACGACCGCGTAACGGCTACGGTCGGTCTCAGCACAGACAATCAGAACTTTGGCGCTAACGGTCAGGCTCATGACGGAAGCAACGATGTGTTTGCCGACATCATCAATGTAGACTACGCCTTCGGTTCCAACTGGAAAGTCAGCGCCGGCCGTACTTCTGCATACATTCTCGGCGGCCCCCGTTCTTATGGCTACCAGTACGGCGATGTATTCGACCGCGCTCAGCTGCAGTTTAACAACGGCAAATTTGCTGTAACAGGCGGCTATGGTAAATTTAAAGAAGGCGATATCGCCGGCGGCTTGGAAAAATGGGACGGCGAAGAAGTTGAAATGGAAGGCGTAAAAACGGCATATGGCGAAGTCGAAGGATTCTTCGGCAACAATACGGCTGTAGGCGTCTATTACAATAACTTCGTCGGCGGCGGCAATTCGGCTGTCGAAGGCGGCGACTTCTTTGCCGATGACCTTTGGGGCGCATATGCCAGCGTAAACTTCGGCTCCAAATGGAATGTCCTCGCTAACTATGAAAACGTAAACTTCGTCAACGGCGAAGAAAATATTAATGGCGATGACAATGCCAACGTATGGATTGGCCGCGTTACATACGGCAAAACCAGCATGGCTACTCCGAAGTCCTGGGATCTCTGGGTTGAATACCTCGACGCTGAAGACGGCGCGTTCTTAGGCGGCTCCACGAACAGCTGGCGCTTTGGCCAGATGGATAATATCAAATCCTGGGGTGCCGGCATCGACTACGTATTCGCTAAAAATGCTATGTTCAGCGTTATGCAGTCCTTTGGCAGCCAGACGAAAGATGGTCCTGATGCCGATCCGGAAGAACAGACACGGGCACAGTTCGTATTTACTTTCTAATTGCTGAACAACAAAAAAATCACCTGATTACAAAAGACCGAAGCCTTTCTCTCATAAGAAGGCTTCGGTCTTTGCTTATGAAATTATCAGCAGCACCTGACAGTTTTGCCTTTATAAAAGCGTTTTTACATGCAAAAACGACAAAGTCATATATAAACTTATAAAACTTATATAGAAGGGGCAAAACGGGGCTTAAAAGCCAAAATATGAAGATTGTCTGCAGAAAACTGCAAAGAGAATTTTACAGAAGTATAAATTAGCACCGGTATGATAGAAATATCATGTCAAGTTGAAAGTTTGAATCTGATGTGCAGCGACATCTGTATGTATATCATGTAATCCAGCTTGTTTGTATATCAATCAGTAACGAATTTACTAAACGACAATAGAATGCCGAAAAGCACTGCATTTGAAGAGAGGTACAGACTTGGCAGACAGATACTAAGCAATTAAAAGAGCTATAACTTGCCGGATTTTTCTCTTTTTAATTAGTTCCGATAATTTAACGTTATCGGAACTAAATAAATCCCCCGATACGGCCGTCGATGTCCTGATTGCTATAATGTGTACCAGCAATAAATTTATGCAGCAATACATGAAGCAATATCCCGGGATGATTACCCTTCTAAATTTTTTTCTAATACATCCATACCATATATTTTGGCTGCCGTGATTAGTCCTCAGTCCTGGCATACAGCATGTGCGCGGCAATTATATCCTATATAAACATGTAATTCCATACGGATTTACATGCATATCTGTAAATTTTACTAAAACTTATTTCAGTTGTTTCGTGAAACGGCAATATATCTATAAGCCCGACAAACTATATCAGAATTGGTTTTACAGCTGGCTGCTGGTGTGAATTTTATAAATTGAGAATAACAATCTATTTATTGACCTTGCCGATTGTTTCGCGAATGGCCATCCTGACGGCTTCGGCCGGAGACAGATCTTGGTCTTCGCAGTACGCCATAAATTGCTTATATTGCTTATCTGTCAAATAGGTAGAAATTCGATGGCGTTTCTTTTTCTCATCGTCTTTTTTAGCGGCACCTCTCTTCTTTTTTTGAGGCACTTCCTTTTCTTCGGGAAAAAAGTCAATGATCCTTTTTCTTTTTGGAACCTTTTCAAATTGCATATTTCATTTCTCCTTCTCTATTTTTTAGCCTAAATAAACGTAAATAAACATAAATTAATATAGATTAGATTAAATAAACCGCTAAAATAAGCGATTTCTCCCCTCTTTATATATACTGCATCCCTAGGTAAAAGTCAACGGATTTTACGAGGCCCAGCTTGCCCTTGAGTCGGAAAGACATTTATTTTTTCGGCGTTGACTACTATCTTCCTGACCAGTCGGTTTTGTCCGTATTTTGAAAAACTCTGCCATAGGTTCATGCCCTGTTTTTCATAAGGAGATATCTTCATTTTAGAATGATGATACTTGCAAATTATTTGCAGTATATATGCAGAAAGGCCTCATTTCACAGGCTTGTAATCCTATTGAAATGAGGCCTTTAATACATATGATGCTGGTTGTTATAGCTTTACAACTGTTTTTTTGCCGTTGTCCTTACGCCAGGTAAAGGCGCTCAGAGCCGCTGCGATAGGCACGGTGAATATGACGCCGAAGCTGGCTGAGAAGCCCTTCATAATTTCGATGCCAATTGAGTTGGAGTTGATGAGCTGCAAGTACGGCAAATCATACACGTAATCTAATACCCATGTTCCCAAGGAACCGCCGAAAAACGCCAGGATGAGCGTCGTCGACATGGTTCCCATGACGTCGCGGCCTACGTTCATTCCCGCCTGAAACAGGGCCTTGCGGCTGATTTGAGGATTATGCTTTTCGATTTCCGCACAGGCCGACGTCACGTCCATGGCAATATCCATGACGGCTCCTAAGCTGGCGAATAAGATGCCGGCAAAGAGAATCTGGCCTATGTCGATCATCGTATTCTGAGCGACAAACATGAGGCTTTCAATATTCGATACGTTGTAGCCGGACAGATTGACGGCCTGGCCAAAGATAATAGCTGAAATGCCGGCAGTCAGAATGCCTCCCAGCGTCGCCAAAAAGGCCGTGACGCTCTTTTTCGACCACCCGTTGATGAGGTACATCGTCGCCGCCAGGACAATGCCCGACGTGAGGATCGAAGCAGCAACGGGCCCTGTGCCCCGCAAGATCATGGGGAAAAAGAGAAATACAAAACAGATAAAGGTAAATAGTAAGGCGACGGCTGATTTGACGCCCTTTTTGCCGCCGACGACGCTCAGTAAAATCAGGAAGGCTGCAATGTACAGGTAAATCGGCAGGGACCGGTCGATGTTATATACCGTGTGCAGATCGAGCTGGCCGATCGTGCTGGATATGACGACGACTTCCATCCCCGGTTCGCAGACCGTGCCAAAGAGAAGACCGTTCGGGCAATTTGCCTGAACGGTTTTCCCGGCATGGATGCCGCTTTCAATGCGCAGTGACACGATTTGGTCGCCGACGCGGCTTCCGTTTTCCTGCACGTTATCCTGAATGATTTCTATGACCTGAGCCTTTTCAAAGGTACGGCCGTCTGTGTTGACCATCTGCGGTTTATCGACCTGATTGTACGATTGAAGGAAGTACCCTCCGGCGACGATACAGACGATGACGAGGAGCAAGCGAAACCATTTAGAATGTATCATCTGTCCTTAGTCCTTTATGATGCTGTACGAGCTGTCGATGGGCGTTCCTGTTTCAGCGTCATAGGTGTTGATGGTGAAGCTGTTATTCGTAATGCGGATAACCGAATAGGTCGGACGCCATGTCTGGCTGCGGGCGGCGATGTAATCCTGCTGCTGCGGAATGAGTTCGTAGAACTTGGAGCCTGTCGCAGAGTTGGACGACATGTAGAATACGCCCTTCGGGTTGCGGAGCACGCCCTGGCTCATGTCGGCAATGGTATAGCACATGTTCTGGGATACGTAATTGTTTTTAAATTCCTGATTTTTCAGGGCTGCATCCAGCAGGTTATGCTTCTGGCCGCACTGGCCGGCTACTTTGAACTGGTCAAAGGTTGCATGATCTTTGCCGTCGCTGCTCAGCTGGTATGTGCGGGCGTAAGTATGGTCATGGCCCTGAAGGACGACGTCGATCTTGTTGGCGTCGAAAATCGGCGTGAGCTGCGTGCGGAGCAGGATGCCGTCCGAATCGGAGTGGTCTTTGCCGCTGCCGTAAATATCCTGGTGCATGACGACGATGCGCCATTTCGTATCCGGATGGGCTTTGATGGCCTTTTCAATCAAGGCCTGATGGTCGGCGGCGTTGTAGTTATTGGCGTTGATGACGATGAACAGCGCGCTGCCGTAGGTATAGTAGTAACCGTAGCCGGCTTTAGTCGAATTCGTTTCTTCCGTAAAGGGATTCGGGACGTTGAAGTGATTCTGATAGCCCGACGTCATGCAGTCGTGGTTGCCGATGCTCGTAGCGGCAGGCAGGCTGCGCAGCGCGGCAGGAGACAGGTAGCCGGCATATTGATATTCCTGCATCTGAATCTTAGCGGCGCTCTGGTCTTCTGCCGGTTCGTTAATCTGGTCGCCAGGCGATACGAGGAAGTTGATTTCCGGATGCTGAGCCAAGGCGTAATTCAAGGTTTTTGCCCAGTTATACGAGTCGTTCCGGGCTGCGATGTCGCCGTTCTGTTTTGCCGTTCCTTCTGATGGAATCTGGCCGGACGACGCGCCGATCTGCGGGTCTCCGACGTACATGATTGTGAAATCGTCGGGGTTGCCCGTCTTAATCTGGTGGGCTTCCTGCCATTTGCCATTGAGTTTTACCTGGTACCAGTATGTCGTTTCCGGCTTCAGATCTTTTACCGTAACCTTGTTGGTGTAATAGGGTACGCCGCTGATTACCGTACCATTCTGGCAGGAGCCGTCGAAGGTTACGGCGTGTTTCATTGCCTGATTGTCGGCGATGCGGACCTGCGCGCGGTCGGCTTTTTCCTTGGAGTACCAGCCGAAATTCAGCTGAGAGGCGTCGGCGCCGGGAGCAATGGATACTTGTTCGTAATTGGTCTTAATGGCATCCCAATTGTCTTTCCACTGCTGCCAATCCGTATTTTCTGAAACGGTCGTTCTCGTCGTCACTTGCGGCGTAAGGGACGCATCGTTCCAATGCTCGGTCGCAGCAAATACGCCGAAAGAAGCCATACATAATACTGCTGCCACATACGCAGCAGCAACTTTCTTACTCTTTTTGACGTGAAATGGACACATAATTGCAACATCTCCTATTGAGCTATAAACTAGCAAAGGTATACTAACTGCTTTTACTTTAGGCCTTTTGTGTAAAGAAATGCAGGCGATTATGTGAAATATATGTAAAAAACTACTGCGCCCTATCCCCTCTGTCACCGGAGGCATGCAAAGACGGCCGCTCCCCCTTTCAGGGAACGGCCGTCTTGAGGTGGGATTATAAGGCAGAAAAGAGCTTTTCTTTGGTCCGCTCTGCTTCCGCTTTGATTTTTTCAATGTCCAGTGTCGTAAATTCCTTGCCTTTCAGCAACACCTTACCGTTTACCATGACCGTATCGACGTCGAAGCTGTTGGCTGAGTATGCCAGCAAGGACATGGAATCGTTTTTCGGATACCAATGGAGCCCTTCTCTGTCGACGAGGGTAATATCGGCTTTATACCCTGTTTCTAACTTGCCGATATCCGTATATCCGAGGCATGCTGCGCCGGCTTCGGTCATCATGTTGACAGCTGATTCAGCCGGGACGACTAAGGGGTCCAGCGTATGGGCCTTATGGATAAATGCGGCCAAATGCATTTCTTCCATAATGTCCAGGTTGTTGTTGCTCGATGCTCCGTCCGTGCCGAGGCCTACGACGATGCCTTTTTTCAGCATGTCCTGTACGGGAGCGATGCCGCTGGCCAGCTTTAAGTTGCTGCCCGGATTGTGAGCGACGCGGACGCCCTTCTTGACCATAATATCCATGTCAGCGTCGTCGACCCACACGCAGTGAGCCGCCAAACAGCCGCAGTCAAACAGTCCAAGTTCGTCCATCAAGGCGATAGGCGATTTGCCGTACTGTTTGACAATACTGTCTACTTCGCCCTTCGTTTCGCACAAATGCGTGTGCACTTCCGCCCCCAATTCGCCGGCGGCTTCGACGACCTGGCGGATGTAGTCGGGCGGGCACGTATAAGGGGCGTGGGGACCGAACATGACCGTAATGCGTCCGTCCGCCTTTCCATGCCACGTCTTGTAAAATTCCTTATTTTCCTGCAGCGCCTGCTGGGCATTGGGCGTCACGCCCGTCAAGCCGCGGCTTAGGGCGGCCCGGATGCCAGAGGCTTCTACGGCTCTGGCTACGTCGTCCATGAAGAAATACATGTCGGCGAAGCTCGTCGTGCCGCAGCGGATCATTTCGGCGATGCCTAGCATCGTCTGGGCGTATACGACGTCGCTGTCCAGCTTGTCCTCTGCCGGCCAAATCTTCTTTTCCAACCAGTCCATAAGCTGCATGTCGTCGGCGTAGCTGCGGAACACCGTCATGGCGATGTGCGTATGCGTATTGACGAAACCAGGCAGGGCCAGCATGGAACGGCCTTCGAGGACTTCATCGTAATCCCCTGCCTGGGGCGACGTCGGAAATCCCGTAATGACGCTGTCTGTCACTTCAATGTTCTGATGCTCTGTAATGACGTGGTCTTTGTATAAGGCTACGTCTTTGATCAACGTTTTCATCGGCTGTCCTCCCTGCCCAATCAGTCCAGATTTAAGTATTTGCGCTGTTCTTCCGTCAGGGTGTCAATGCTGTAGCCCATGGAGCGCAGCTTGATCTTAGCGATTTCCATGTCGATATCGCGGGGCAGGACGTATACGTGATTTCCCAGTTCGGCGTGATGTTCCAGAATATATTTGGCTGCCAGGGCCTGTACGGCGAAGGACAAATCCATGATTTCCGCCGGATGGCCGTCGCCGGCAGCGAGGTTTACCAATCGGCCTTCGGCCAGCAGGTTGATAATGCGGCCGTCGGGCAGTTCGTAGCCTTCGATATTATGACGGGCTTCAAAATGGCGTACGGCCAATGCTTCCAGTTCGGGACGGTTGATTTCTACGTCGAAATGACCGGCGTTGGCCAAGATGACGCCGTCCTTCATGTTCTTCATGTGTTCGCCGCGGATGACGTCCTTGTCCCCTGTCAGGGTGACGAAGATATCGCCTACCTTGGCGGCTTCGGCCATCGGCAGCACTTCAAAGCCGTCGAATACGGCTTCGATAGCCTTGATGGGGTCTACTTCCGTGACGATGACGTGAGCGCCCAGGCCCTTGGCCCGCATAGCGCAGCCGCGGCCGCACCAGCCGTAGCCGGCGATGACGACCTTCTTGCCGACAACGGTGAGGTTCGTCGTGCGCATGATGCCGTCCCACGTGGACTGGCCTGTGCCGTAGCGGTTGTCGAAGAGGTATTTGCAGTACGAATCGTTTGCCGCGATCATGGGGAATTTCAGCTGGCCCGCTTTATCGAGGCCATGGAGGCGGTTGACGCCTGTCGTCGTTTCTTCCGTGCCGCCGAGAAGGTTTTCCAGGGCGTCGGTCCGCGTCGTATGGAGCAGATGAACCTGGTCGCCGCCGTCGTCGATGATGATATCCGGATGATGGTCCAGAGATTTGTTGAGGAAATTGAAATATTCTTCCTCTGTCGCGCCATACCAGGCATAGACTGTCAGGCCGTCTTCTACGAGAGCTGCGGCGACGTCGTCCTGCGTCGACAAGGGATTGCTTCCCGTGACGATGACGTTGGCGCCGGCCCGGTGCAGGACTTCGGCCAAGTACGCCGTTTTAGCTTCCAAATGGACGCTGACGCAGACCGTCTTGCCTTTAAAGGTCTGTTCTTTAGCTAATTCGTCGCCGATAGCGTTCAGCGCCGGCATGTAGTGGTCAACCCAGCTGATTTTTTCATGACCGCTCTTAGCTAATTTGATGTCGCGAATAATAGATTCCATACGATAAGACTTCCTTTCTATATATTGAAAAATGCATGAACCTGCGCAGTGTCAGGCTTGCGGATAACCCCTTTTTCCGTAAAAATAGCCGCGATATTCTCGTGAGGCGTTACGTCGAAGGCCGGATTAAAGACGGCGGCTTCCGGCAGCGCCGTCGGTACTCCCTGAATGGAACGCACTTCGTCATGATTTCGCTCCTCAATGGGAATTTGTTCCCCCTTGTCCAGGGACAGGTCGAAGGTCGAAATCGGGGCGGCGACGTAAAAGGGAACGCCGTGTTCCTTCGCCAAAATCGACACGCCGTAGGTGCCGATTTTGTTGGCTGTGTCGCCGTTGGCTGTAATGCGGTCGGCCCCGACGATGACGGCGTCGACGCCCTTCGTCTTCATGACCCAAGCGGCCATGTTGTCCGTAATGAGCGTCACGGGAATGTCGTCGGCCATGAGCTCCGATACGGTGAGGCGCGCTCCCTGCAGGAGGGGCCGCGTTTCATCGGCATAAACCATGCGGATCAGCCCACGTTTGTGAAGAGAGCGGATGACGCCCAGAGCCGTGCCGACGCCGGCCGTAGCCAGCGCCCCGGCGTTGCAGTGCGTCAATATCGTCAGAGGCTTACCTGCCGCGGCTAATTCTTCGGCGCCGTATTCCGACATGGCCGTGTTGATTGCCACATCTTCGGCCTGCATGGATTTCGCTTTGTCTTCCAGCAGCTGGAGAATAGACGAGACCGGTTGTTCCTCTGCTCCATACGCCGCGGCTTTCATCGTTTCCAGGGCCCAGTGCAGGTTGACAGCCGTAGGCCGGGCTTCGTCGAGGCAGCGGCAGCATTCGGAGAAATCGGCAAGGAACTCCGAAGTCGACTCATAGTCGCGGGTTTCTGCCAGCATGCGGGCAGCCAGGACCGAGCCGTAGGCCGCGGCGACGCCGATAGCCGGTGCACCCCGCACGGCGAGGATGGAAATGGCGTCGTATACGTCTTGCCATTTTGTGCACGTAATATAGGCTTCTTCCAGGGGAAGCTTCGTTTGGTCCAGCAGGACCAGCTGGCCGTTCTGCCAGCGCAGCGTATCCATATTACACCGTAAAGCCGCCGTATTCCTGCAGGGCGTGGCGGCACAGGCAATCGTCGTCGCCGTACAGTTCGACGGCTTTCATGATCAGGGTACGCAGGCGGAGAGAGTTTTCCGCCATGCAGTCTACGACTTCCGAATGAGTCAGGGCGGACGGAGAAATGCCGGCGGCAAAGTTCGTAACCATGGAAACCGTAGCGTAGCAGATTTCAGCTTCCCGGGCCAGGCAGACTTCCGGCACGTTGGTCATGCCGACGAGGTCGCCGCCCAGCTTTTCGTACATCTTGATTTCCGCCGGCGTTTCAAACCGCGGTCCTTCCGTGCACACGTAGGTGCCGCCGTTATGCAGGGCGTATCCTCCCAGTTCGTCAGCCGCTGCCATGAGAGTACGGCGCAGGGTCGGGCAGTACGGCTCGGTCATATCGACGTGGACGACGCCGTTTTCCCCGCCGTCAAAGAAAGACGTATGGCGCGACTTCGTAAAATCGAGGAACTGGTCGGGCAGGACAAATTCGTTCGGCTTAAAGTCGCGGTTCAGGGACCCGACGGCCGTCGTCGAAATAACGGCTGTAACGCCTAACCGCTTTAAGCCCAGCATGTTGCCCCGGTAGTTGATCAGATGAGGCGGTATGGAATGGGTTTTACCATGACGGGGAAGGAAAATCAGTTCTTTTCCCTCATACGTGCCGCGGACATAATGGATCGTACCGTAAAAGGTGTCCATGTGATGCTCTTTGGCGTTTTTCAGCATCTTGATATCGCAGACGCCCGTACCGCCGATGATGGCAATTAAGCCCATACTATCACTCCTTATGTGCGTTTTCGAATAAAGTAACTAATTCGTCGTGGCTGATGACGTATTTTTCACCGCAGTAATGGCAGGTCATCTCTACCTGCGGGTCCTGCAGCAGTTCCTCCTTATCCTGGGCTCTCAGGGACAGGAGGACGTTTTCAATGCGCTGGCACGAGCACGTGCACTGCCACCAGGCAGGCTTGCGGAATAATTCTTTAAAATGCATGCCGCTTAAAATAATGTCGATCAGCCCTTCTCCATCGGGATGATTCTTCAAATACGTCGTAATCGGCCCGATCTGCGTAATGTTGGCCTCGACCCGCGCTAAGTCTTCTTCTTTCGCTCCCGGCAGCGCCTGGACGAGAAAGCCGCCTGACGCGGCAATCGTATAGTCCCGGTCGACGAGGACGCCTAAGCTGATCGTCGAGGGAATCTGCTCCGACGTGTATAAGTAATAAGCCAAATCTTCGGCAATTTCGCCGGATACGAGGTCGGCTTGGCTCGTATAGGTCATCTGCTCCGGCGTAAAGCGCGTTACCGTCAGCTGGCCGTGCTGGCCTACAGCGGCTCCTACATCTAATTTTCCGTTTGCTTTGAGGGGCAAATCAACTGTGGGATTGTCGATATAGCCCCGTACTTTATTGGAATCGAAGGCGTCGACGTGAACGGCTCCTAATGGGCCGTCGCCGGCAAATTTAAGGGAAACGCCTTCATGATTTTTATAGTCTCCGGCCAGGAGGAGCGCTCCCGTCATGGCCCGGCCCAAGGCGGCGCAGGCCACAGGCGACAAATGATGCCGCTGCCGCGCCGTTTCTGTTATGCGGCGCGTCTGGGCGATAGAAACGCGAATTAACTCGTCTGATGTATAATGGACGATCTGGTCTTCAATATGCATCCTGTTCTGATATCCTTTCTACATAAAATCTGAATCTAATTATACTACACCTGCGAGTATTTTTCACTACTAATTTGGCAGGTCGGAAAAACTGTGCTGCCCGCTGCCGGACTCTTTCGCCGTGCCGGCAGGATTTCTCCCTTCCGCATGGAATTATGTATATAAGAAACGGAAAAAGGGGGCATTACTATGGCAGACGAAAAGAAGGAATATACGGCGGCAGACGGCCGGGATATCTTGATCATTCCGCCGTCGGCGCCGCTGGATACGGCAGAAGATGAAGATCCGGAAACGCCCTACCTGGCTTCGGATATGTACCGGCGCATCGTCGCGCTCATCAACAATTTTGAATCGGACATGCCCGACGATATGCAGGCCGGCGGCCGCCTCGTATCGGCCGGCAACATTACCTTCAGCATTCAGGACGTAGGCTTTTGGGACCCGAACATGATCGTCTTCTACGGCGAACTATCTGACGGCTCTCATGTCGAATTGGTTCAGCACTTGTCTCAGCTGAACCTGCTTCTCGTCGCCGTCAAGCGGACCGACGATACGGATAAGCCGCGGCGGATTATCGGCTTTACGACGAAAGACGAGCCTGATACGGAGCCTGCGGCAGAATAACTGCATACGGCGTATAAAAGAGGCTGGTGCGCGAAGAAATTCTTCGGCATCAGCCTCTTGCGTTTTCTTACAGTTCTTTTATGAGGTTGACCATTTCGATAGCCGCTGTCGCTACGTCGAAGCCCTTGTTGCCCGCTTTCGTGCCGGCCCGTTCGATAGCCTGTTCGATATTTTCCGTCGTAATGACGCCGAACATGATAGGCACGCCTGTCTTCAGGGACGCCTGAGCAATGCCCTTGGCTGCTTCATTGCAGACCAGGTCGTAGTGGCTCGTCGCGCCGCGGATGACTGCGCCGAGGCAGATGACGGCGTCGTATTTGCCCGATTCGGCCATTTTCTGGGCGATGAGGGGAATTTCAAAGGAGCCGGGAACCCAGGCCGTCGTGATATCGTCGTCGCTTACGCCGTGACGATGGAGGGCGTCGTATGCGCCGCCAAGGAGCTTGCTGCAGATAAATTCGTTGAAACGCGCTACGACGATACCAAACTTAGAACCAGAACCAATTAATTGACCTTCTTTAATGTGTGCCATAGTAGAACACTCTCCTATTCTGAAATAGTATTTTAAAATCCATTTTCCAACAGCGTTTCCAGCGTGATACCGGAACGTTTGCCCGTATGGGCTGTGGTAAAGCTATGGACATATTTCCCAATTACGTCGGTTTCCAAATTGACGACGGCGCCGGGATGCTTGTCGATGAGCGTCGTGTTGGCCATCGTATGGGGAATGATGGAAACGGAAAATTGGCTGTTGCCTACGGAAACGACGGTCAGGCTGATGCCGTCGATAGCGATAGAGCCCTTTTCGACGATGAACGGCTCCATATCCTTGGGAATGGAAATCGTAATGACCCGGGCGATGCCGTCGGCGGCGATGCGAGCGATATGGCCGACGCCGTCGATATGGCCGCTGACGATGTGGCCGCCCAGCCTGCCGCCGACTTGCATGGCCCGTTCCAGGTTGACCTTCGAGCCGCTCTTGATGTCGCTCAGGGACGAACGGCGCATCGTTTCGTGCATGACGTCGGCCGTAAAGGACGAATCCGTCATGGAGGTCACCGTCAGGCAGACGCCGTTGACGGCGATGCTGTCGCCGAGCTGGGTCCCTTCCAGTACCTTACGGGCCAGAATCGTCAGCTTTATCGAATCGGGACGGCGGTCCAGCTGGCCGACGGTGCCCAATTCCTCAATGATGCCAGTGAACATAAGCTCCCTCCCTATTCGCATTATACGCTGTAATCAAAATATTGCCGTCGTGCAGCTCGACCGAATCGTACGCCAGGGGCAGGCATTCGTCGAGGGAATCGACGCCGTGGCCGCCGACAGACGACAGGGCCTGTTCGCCGCCGATGACTTTGTCGCCGATAAAGGCGTATATCTTGTCGACGAGTTTGTGGTCGAAGAAGGTTCCCTGAATCTTGCTGCCCCCTTCGACGAGGATGCTCTGCAACCCCTGCTTGTACAGCAAGTCCAGGGCGGCAGGCAAATCGATGTGGCGATCCTTGTTCAGCGGAGCCAGCAGGACGGTGACGCCCATGTTTTTCAATTCTCTCATCTTTTCTACCGGGCAGAGAGACGTCGTCACGACGATGGTCGGCGACGTCTTATCCGTCAGGACGAGGGAATTGAGGGGAATATGCCCCTGCGAATCCATGATGATGCGTACCGGCTGGTGCGGTTCGTCGTGGGCTTCGCGGCGGATGCGGCAGGTCAGCAGCGGATTGTCGAGCTTGACCGTATTGATGCCGACGAGGATGCCGTCGTAGATAGAGCGCAGGTAGTGGCCGTAATTGCGGGCCCATTGATTCGTAATCCACTGGGATTTTCCCGTCCGCGAGGCGATGCAGCCGTCGAGGCTCTGCGCTATTTTGACGGCGATAAACGGCTTCTGCACCATCATGTTTTTAATGAATACTTCGTTCAGTTGAGCTGCTTCCTTGGAAAGCAGCCCGATTTCGACAGGTATGCCGGCCTGCCGGAGAATGGCCGCTCCCTTTCCCGCTACGAGGGGGTTGGGGTCCAGCATGGCGATGACGACCTTGCCGACTCCCTTTTCTACGAGCGTGCGGGCGCAGGGCGGCGTCCGCCCGTAATGCGCGCAGGGTTCCAGCGTAACGTATACCGTCGCGCCCTTCGCCTTGTCGCCGGCTTCGCGCAGGGCCCATACTTCCGCATGAGGCGTGCCGGCCTGGCGATGGTAGCCCGTGCCGACGATTTCGCCGTCTTTTACGATGACGCAGCCTACGGCCGGGTTCGGCGTTGTATACCCTAAAGCCAGCTTTGCCAGCTCCAGGGCTTTTCTCATATAATCTACCGGTTCCAAATCTGTCATTCCTTTCCTGATAGATTTTGTTATAAAAAATAAAAAGGCTACGGGTATGGAAACCCAATAGCCTTTTGCGCACAACAAAAATAAACGAAACGTCGTCTTTTCCCATCCAGACTATACTGTCGGTACCGAAATCGCATCGGTTCAGCCCCGCTTACGCCAGGCTAGCGGACTATACCGCCGGTCAGGAATTGAAAGCTGCCCTTTCTCACCTTGCCCCAAAGACTATTATTCATATCCACCTATGATTTTAGCACATAAGGGATAGAAATACAAGTACAGACTTCTTACCGCAGCGCGGCGATGGCTGCAGCCCGGTCTGCCGCTCCAAATACGGCGCTTCCCGCAACGAGGAAGGTAGCGCCGGCTTCCTTGACCGCCTGTACTGTATCGGCGTTGACGCCGCCGTCTACTTCTACGACGGCTTCCGTGTTGCCGACGGAATCGAGCAGCGCCCTGGCTTCACGGATTTTATCCAGCGAATAAGGAATGAATTTCTGGCCGCCGAAACCGGGATTGACGCTCATGATGAGGATCATATCGAGCTGCGCCGCCACGCAGGATAAAGACGATACGGGCGTAGCCGGATTCAAGGCGACGCCGCACTTCATGCTGGCGCTGCGGATATGCTGCAGCGTGCTGTCCAGGTGAGGACACGCTTCCTGATGGACTGTAACGTACTGCACGCCGGCTTTTGCCAGGCCGTCTACGTATACGTCGGGATGTTCGACCATCAAATGGGCGTCGAAGGGAATGGAAACGTGCTTCCGCAAGGCGGCGATGATCGGCACGCCGAACGTCAGGTTCGGCACGAAATGGCCGTCCATCATATCGAGATGGATGCAGTCTGCTCCCTTTGATTCTACGTCTTTAATTTCTTCAGCCAGCCGGGAAAAATCGGCGGACAAAATAGAAGGACAAATGTGTATCATACCTATCGGTTCCTTTCGAGAATAGAATTGACGATTTTGCAGTACGTTTCATACCGTTCTTTCTGTATCTTGCCTTCGGCAACGGCATCCTTTACGGGGCAGTCCGGCTCCGACAAGTGGAGGCATGACGAAAAGCGGCAGCGTCCGCCGTAAGGCGTCATGTCGGGAAATAAGGCGAAGACCTCCCCTTTGTCGAGATGTTCGAATTCCAGCGAACTGAATCCCGGCGTATCGATGACATACGTATCGCCTTCCAGCTGCATGATTTCCGAGTGCCTCGTCGTATGGCGGCCCCGCTTTATTTTTTCGCTGACTGAGCCGACAGACAGGTCCCGCCCTAAAATCTGAGACAACAGGCTCGACTTCCCGACGCCGGACGGCCCGGCAAATACGGTCATCTTATGAGGAAGCAAAGCCTTGATGGCGTCCAGCCCTTCGCCGGTAACGGCAGACACAAGATAGACATCATAGCCGCAGGTTTCATAAAAGGCTTTATAAGCTTCCGCTGTTTCACGGTCTAAATCGCACTTGTTAAAGCACAGCTTCGGATGAACGCCGCCGTATTCGCAGGTCATGAGCAGCTTGTCGACGAGAAACTGATTGGGATCCGGCGATTGCGCCGCCATGATGACAAACATCTGATCGATGTTGGCCACAGCCGGGCGGCGGAGGCTGTTCCGCCGCGGCAGCTGCTTTTCGACAACGCCCTTTCCGCCGCCTAATTCCGTAATTTCCAGCTCATCTCCGACGAGTATCTTCGCCTTGACCTTTCCCCGGCGACGGCATTCGACGAGCTGTCCGGCGCCGATATCTACGTAGAAATATCCGTTGTAATTTTTTATAACGCGGCCTGTAGTCATGATCCTCCTTCAATTAAATGTACTGATCCTGTACTAATGAATTGTTGATATATACCTTGACGCGGGTCTTGCCTACGCCGCTGATATTTTTAGTAATGCTGTCGCCGCCGGACTGGTTCTTGTCATAGACGACACGGGTACCGTTGTCGTCCGTCACGACGATCTGCACGTGCTGACTCGACGCGCCGGAAGGAACGCTGATATTCACCGTGCCGTAATGAGGCGTGCCGGCCGGTTCCTGATTATTGGCGCTGCCGTCGGGAACAGCCGCCGCTGCGCCGTATTCGACAGTCAAATCGACGACGTTGCCGCTGCGCGGACTTTGTTTGACAACCTTAGCCAGGGCGTTGTCCTTGGACGCATCCAGATTTGTCACGTTGCCGACGATATATCCGGCGTTTTCCAAGGTCTTCATGGCCGTATCCAAGGTCATGCCGCTGACGGTCGGCGCATCCTGTCCGTTTTTAGCGTCATTCTTCTTTTCGGCCTTGCGGCAGATAATGACGTCGACCGACGAGCCCTTCGCTACCTTGCGCGGCGAGGCCGGGCTTTGGCTGATGATCTTGCCGTTTTCATATTTTTCGCTTTCGGCGTAATGGACGGAGCCGATGGTCAGGCCGATTTCAGACAGCTTTTTCTTCGCTTCATCCAGCGTCAGGTCCCGCAGGTCGGGCATGAGGACTTCCGAGCCTTGATTGCCCTTGCTGACGGTCAGGTAAATAGTCCGGTTTTCCTTGACGACGGCCCCTCCCGACGGCGTCTGGGTAATGACCTCGCCGACTGGTACTTCGTCGCTTTCTATTTCGTTGACCGAAACGTTGAGGTGTTCCTTGGACAGTATTTCCTTGGCGATTTCCACCTGCTTGCCCGTTACGTCGGGAACGGTAATATCCTGGGTGCTCCAGAAATTGCCGAAGGAAAAGAAAGCCCACATAAACGCGACGACAAAGACGCCAAGCATGCCGATGATAATGGATTTTTTCGAATGGCTGCTGATGGAATCGAGCATGCGGGAAAAGATATTTTTCTTCTGCTCCTCTTCCGGCGATTTCAGCGGCGGAATCTTCTGAGTCGCAAAATTATTTTTGATAATCGGCATAGCCCCTTTATTGGTATTGACGAATCCCTGGGACAAGCGAAGCTCCGACATCATTTCGGCAATCGACTGGAACCGGTCGTCGGGATTCTTGGCCATGGCCTTTAAAATACACTGTTCCACCAGTCGGGGAATGCGGCGGTTATACTTCGTCGGCAAGGGAATATCATCCTGTACGTGCTGCAAAGCGACGCTGATCGCCGTCTCGCCTTCGAAGGGCACGACGCCGGTCATCATCTCGTACATGACGACGCCCAGGGAATAGATATCCGTCCGTTCGTCTACGGGGCCGCCGCTGGCCTGTTCCGGCGAAAAATAATGGACGGAGCCCAGCACGGCGTGGTCATCCTTGTTGGTCGCGCTGGAATTTATAGCTCTGGCGATGCCAAAGTCGGCGACTTTGATGCGTCCCGTTTCAGTCACCAGGATGTTATGTGGCTTGATGTCGCAGTGGACGATGCCGTTTTTATGGGCATTTTCCAAAGCCTCGCCGATATCGAAGGTAATCTGTATGGACGTATTGATCGGCAGATGGCCGTGCTTTTCAATATATTCCTTCAGCGTTTCGCCGCGGACGTATTCCATGACGATGTAATGCACATTTTCGTCATAACCAACATCATATATATTTACGATATTGGGATGGGACAGCTTGGCCGCCGCCTGCGCTTCCTGACGGAACCGGACGACGAAATCGTGGTCGTCTCCGTATTTTGCGAGAAGGATCTTGACGGCGACGATACGGTCCAGCAAAATATCCTGGGCCTTGTAGACGACGGCCATGCCGCCGGTGCCTACTTCCTCCAATATCTTGTATCTGTTGTCTAATATATGACCAATCATTTTTAGATTCTCCACCACTTTCATAGTAGTCAATCCCGATTATATGGTTGTTAAAATTGCAGTAACATTGTCTTTTGCGCCGTTATCGTATACCTGGGCAAAAAGATCGTTGATAATATCGCGTTCACTGCGGCTGTAATCGCCGACGGCGTCGCGCAGGACCTGCTCGTCCAAAAACGACGTCAGGCCGTCGGAGCAAATGAGTATCCGGTCTCCCCGCTCTACGGCAAAGGCGCCGCTGTCTACAAGCAGCGTCTTATCGACGCCGACGGCGCGGGTCAGGACGTGGCGCTGCGGGTGGTTCTGCAGCTCTTCCGACGTGATTTTATGCCGTTCCAGCAGCTCCTGGACGATCGTATGGTCTACGGATATTTGCTGCAGCCGGCCGCCGCGGTACAAGTAAATGCGGCTGTCGCCGACGTGACCCCAAAAGGCGTGCTGCTTGGCCAGGGTTACGAGAGATATAGTCGTTCCCATGCCTTCCAGCGACGGGTCGATCATCGTCTTGCTGATAATGCAGGAATTTGCGTATTGAATAGCTTTTTCCAGTTGTACCGGCGCGGCAAAGGTAAAGTTCTTAAAATAATAGGCGATGGCTTCTACGGCCGTCTTGCTGGCTATTTCGCCGCCGACGTACCCGCCCATGCCGTCGGCGACGGCCAAGACGTTTCGTTCGCGGCTTATATAAAAAGAATCTTCATTTACCTTGCGCACCAGACCGATTCGTGATTCGCCGTATGTGCCCAAAGTCTCACGTCCTCTCGCGGTGCGTTGTTATTACATACACATAATTCATATCATATTCCCTAGGACATGTCAAATGTTTTCACGCTTGATACGCAGCTGCCCGCAGGCGGCCTGGATCTGGCTTCCCATTTCGCGGCGCAGCGTGACGTTTATGCCGCGTTTCTGCAAATACGCAATAAAGGAATTGATTTCTCCTGCTGACGGACGATACAGGCCGACGTCGTAATTATCATTTATGGGAATGGCGTTAATCAGGATATTTTTTCCGCCAAACAGCTCTGCGAGCTCGTGGGCGCAGGCCGTGCTGCAGTTTACGCCCTGTATCAGGATGTATTCAAAAGTCACCTTGCGGCCTGTTTTCTGAAAATAATGGTCTGCCGCCTTCAGCACGTCGGCGACGGGATAGGTGTCCGTAATCGGCATGATGCGGCGGCGCAGCTCGTCGTTCGGCGCGTGGAGCGACACGGCCAGCGTAATAGGGATGCCTTCGTCGGCCAGGTCATACATGCGCGGCACGATGCCCGACGTCGACAGGGCCATGTTGCGGTATCCCAGATACAGCGTGTCCTTTTCATGGATCATCTTCATAAAACGGACGACGTTGTCATAGTTCAGCAGGGGCTCGCCTGTCCCCATGATGACGATAGAGTGAAGCTCCGGCGTTACGTATTTGCGGAACGCCATGAGCTGGGCTACCATTTCACCGGCTGTCAAATTACGGACGAAGCCGTTTTTAGCCGAAGCGCAGAAGGCGCAGTTTACGGCGCAGCCCACTTGCGACGACAAGCAGATAGAATTGCCGTAGTCGTGCATCATGAGGACTGTTTCGACGGTGTTGCCGTCGTGCAGGCTCAAAAGCAGCTTGACCGTCTGACCGTCCGGCGATTCCAGCTTAGACAGGATTTCGGGAAAATAGATGGGCAGCTCGGCCTTTAGCTTCTCCCTGTCGCCCTTGGGCAGCAGGACCATGTCGTCCCAGGAAAAAATATGCTGCTTATAGATGTAGTGAAAGATTTGGTCTGCCCGGAATTTTTTCATGCCCCGGGCTACGAGGAACTCCTGCAGCTCTGTTTTGGTCATATCGAATATATCGGCCATATTACTCTCCTCTTCTCATGCGGGCGATGAAAAAGCCGTCCAGGTGGTCGCGCTGCGGCAGCAGCTGGATGCACGGCCCGTCGTGATTCGGCAGGCGGCAGAAATCTGCGGCGTTTTCCAAGTGGAAGTCGCCGTGATCCTGCAAAAATTGCCGTACGATCTGGATATTTTCTTCATCGTGCATCGTGCAGGTGCTGTACACGAGGACGCCGCCGGGCTTGACACATTGGGATGCGCTGTCCAGGATGCGCTTCTGCAGTACCGGCAGGGTCCGTAAGTCGCTGGGCTTCTTGCGCCAACGCAAGTCGATTTTATGGCGCAGCACTCCCAGGCCGGAGCACGGCGCGTCGACAAGCACCCGGTCGGCACGGCCGGCGTAGGACTGGCCGATCGTGCAGGCATTTTGCAAAATCGTGCGCACGTTGGCCAAGCCCAGATGCTTGGCGTTGCTTTCGATGAGGCGCAGCTTATGCTCGTAAATATCTCCTCCGTAAACCGTACAGGTCGGTCCGCCCAGGGCGGCGATATGCGTCGTCTTTCCTCCCGGCGCGGCGCAGACATCGAAGATGAGCTCGTGAGGCTGCGGGTCCAGCACATGGGCGACGAGCTGAGACGGCTCGTCCTGAATGATAGCCAGCCCTTTTTTCAGGGCTTTGACGCTGCCGATGTTAGGGATTTCCGGCAAATATACGCCTTCAGGCGCATAGGCGGCTTTTTCAGCCTGAATTCCTTCTTCCGCCAGTTGGGCAATGAGCTCGTCGCGGCTGACGCGGGCCGTATTTGTCCGCAGGCAAAGTACTGGTATACTGTCGAAATACCGGCACAGCGCTTCTGTCTCAGCCAGGCCGTACTCTTTAATCCACGCTTTTACCAGCCAATCCTGCTGATGATACGTCATCGTCAGATGTAGCAGCGGATTTTCTTCCATCGTCGGAATAGAAAATTCCTGCCGGCGGCGAAGGCTGCTGCGTAGCATAGCATTGACGAAGCCGGCCATGCCTTTATTGCCAAGGCGCGTCGCCAGCTTGACCGATTCGTTGCATGCCGCCGACTCGGGCACCTTGGTCATACCGAATATCTGGTACAAGCCTAAGCGGACGATGGCCAGACACAGGGGATCGAGCTTATTGAGCTTGCGCGTGCTGATTTTTGATACGATCCAGTCTAAGTAATTGATATACCGCAGCGTGCCGTATACTAATTCCGTGTAAAACCGGCGGTCCCGGTCTTCCATTTTATATTTTTGGATAGCCTGCGACACAACGATATTGCTGTATCCTTCGTCTTTGCAGATAGCCAGCAGGCTGCGCAGGGCTATTTCACGTACGTTCATGCATCTTCTCCTATCATTGCAGATAAAATTTCTGTTAAGGCTCGTATATCGACGTCAGTATTGAAGCAAGGGCCGTTCGGCCGCTTGTTCAGCAAGCCGACAGCCGGCAAAGGCGCTACGTCCTGCATGCCGCTGATCAAGTCGCGCTCGCAGGCGACGGCTACTACCGCTTTCGGACGACAGGCCGCGACGACTTGCCGGGCCAGCGTTCCGCCGGGAACGACAGCGAAAGAAATGCCCAAGCGTTCCGACAGAGCTGTCATCTCGCCGATGGGACAGCGGCCGCACCGCCGGCAGTTCTGCACGTTCCGCGTGATTTTATGAGGGCATTGGTCCCACTGCAGACAGTGCGGCGCCAGCAGCAGGACTTGCCGCGGCGGCAGGCAGAGCGGACGGCGCAGGATCAAGTGATTCAGGACCTGGATATAGGCCCGGCTTATAGCGCTTTCCGCATACAGCAGCTTGCCGATACAGCGCACGAGGGAAAAGAGGACGCGAAGGCAGACAAATAACAACTGGCGAAGCCGCTTGTTTGAAGGCGTTCCGGCCAGTACACAGACCCACGTAAACCCATAAGCTGCAGCGGCCACCGCCAAGCACAGCCGGACGGCCCAGTCCCACCAAGCCGCTGCGGACGGCACATACAGGGACAGTCCCGGTTTGACCAGCGCGCAGACGGCGGCAAATCCAGCTAAAAAGACGGCGGCAGCGATACCGCCGCCGCTTAAAAATAAAATCGTCTGCCTGTACGCTGCCTTCACGAGTTTACTCCCTCGTTAAGACGTCGCCAGGCTGCAAGGAAATGCCTTGGAGAAACTGGGCCGTCTGCATGCGCTTCCGGCTTTCCGGCTGTACTTCACGCACGCACAGCGCGCCGCTGCCGGTTTGTACCGTAAAGGTCTTCTTAGTAACGGCGATGATCGTCCCCGGTTCAGCGTCGGCTCCGTCAACGACGTCGGCGCTCCACACCTTGAGGCGTTTGCCGTCGAGCCATGTATAAGCGCCGGGATGAGGATCGAGGGTGCGGATAAGCCGCTCGATGACAATAGCGTCCTGCGTCCAGTCGATTTGCGCCGTTTCCTTGTCGATTTTTGCCGTATACGTAGCCTGAGATTCGTCTTGGGGGCAGGCATTTCGTTCATACTCTTCAATATGGGCCAATACGTCCGTCAGCGCCTGTGCGCCCAATACGGACAGCTTATCGAAGAGCGATCCCGTCGTTTCCTTCGGGTCCAGCTTTATTTCCGCTTTCTTCAGGATAGCCCCCGTATCCATGCCTTCGTCGAGGAGCATGATCGTCACGCCGCTTACGGCCTCGCCGTCCTTGACGGCATACTGGATCGGCGCGGCTCCCCGATACTTCGGAAGGAGCGAGCCATGCACGTTCAGGCAACCGTACTTAGGAATATCCAGTACGGCCTTGGGCAAAATCTTGCCGTAGGCAATGACGATGATGACATCGGGCTGAAATGCCGCCAATTCGGCTACGACCTGTTCGTCCCGCAGCGTATCCGGCTGCAGCACGGGAATCCCCAATTCCAGAGCCTTTTCCTTTACGGGTGAAAAGGAAACCTTTTTCCCGCGGCCCCGCTGCTTATCGGGCTGGCTGTACACTGCGGCGATGTCAAAGCCCTGATCGTGCAGTGCTTGCAGGGACGGCACGGAAAAATCGGGCGTCCCCATAAATACGATTCGTAACGATGCCATTAGCCTATTCTCCGTAAATTTTCTGCTTTTTCAATAAAAAGCGTACCGTATAAATGATCGATTTCATGCTGGAAAATACGAGCCAGGAATCCTTCAGGCTCGTAGATCACCGTTTTGCCGCGGCGGTTCAGGGCCTTGACCTTGATGCGGTGATGCCGTTTTACCGTGCCGTAATAGCCGGGAACGCTCAGGCAGCCTTCATCTCCGTCGTCCGTTTCTTCCGAACGCTCGATGATTTCCGGATTGATCAGCTCGATTAAGCCGTTGCCGTCGTCGAGGACGACGAGCTGCAGCGATTCGTTGACCTGCGGGCCTGCGAGGCCGACGCCTTCGGCAGCGTACATGGTTTCAGCCATGTCATCGAGCAGTTTTTTAATGTGTTTCGTAATATGTTCAACCGGTTTTGCTGTTTCTTTCAAAATAGGCGCGCCGGCTTCAATGATTTTTAGCGTTGCCATTCTCTCACCTCATAGCTTACTATAGTATATTTACATTTTTCTCTTTATTATATCATATTTTTTCATATCTCTACAGATATGGCCTTTTCCGTTTTAGAAGGACGGGTCCACGTCGATGACGACGCCGGAGGCCCAGCACTGGGGCTCACGACGCATATAGTCTTTGATATCATCCAAGGATTCGCCTTTTATCAAGATGACCAGGCGGTATTTGCCGCGTATCCTCTTGATGATGTCGGCAAAGGGGCCAATGACTTCGACGGGACTGTGTTCCCGGCGCGCCCAGCTTTGCAGTGACGCCGCCAAATCGTTTCCCCGCCGCCACAGGGGCTGCTCCTCTTCGTCTGTGAGGATGATTTTTATGATGCGATGGAAGGGCGGGTACTGCAGGGCGCGGCGAAATTCGATTTCCTGCTCGTAGAAGGCGTGATAATCCTGCTTCTGCGCGCACTGAATGACGTAGTGCTCCGGCGCATAGGTCTGCATGACGACCCTGCCCGGCGCGTCTCCCCGTCCGGCCCGTCCGGCGGCCTGCGTCAGGAGCTGAAAGGTCCGTTCGCCAGCCCAATAGGCCGGCAGGTTGAGCAGGCTGTCGGCAGATAAAATGCCGACGGCGCTGACGTTGGCAAAGTCATGGCCTTTCGCTACCATCTGCGTCCCTAAGAGGATATCATATTCATGTCGCCGGAACCGTTCCAATATCTGCTCGCCGCTGTACTTGCGGCTGGCCGTATCCTGGTCCAGGCGGACGACGCGGCTGCTGGGAAACAGCTCGCCCAGCTGTTCTTCGACCTTTTCTGTTCCCGTTCCGAAAAACTTGATATACTTGCTGCCGCAGGCCGGACATACCGTCGGAATCGGCTTGGACGCCTCGCAGTAGTGGCACTGCAGGTGGTCGCTCTGCTTGTGGTAGACCATGGGCACGTCGCAGGTGTCGCATTTGACGACGTAGCCGCACTTGCGGCACATGACGAAGGTGGCAAATCCGCGGCGGTTCAGCAGGATGATAGCCTGCTGACCGGCTGCCAGCGTTTCTTCCAGCAGGGAAACCATGGCGTCCGACACGACGCGGTAGTTGCCCCTGGCCAGTTCGTCGCGCATGTCGGCAATGGTTACAGTCGGCAAAGGCCGGCCGTGGATGCGTTCTTTCAGCTCCAGCAGCGTATATTCTCCCTGCAGGGCTGCGTAGTAATCGCTGACCGACGGCGTGGCGCTGCCCAATATGACCGGGCAGCAGTAATAGGCGGCGCGCTTCTGCGCTACGGCGACGGCATGATAGCGCGGCGATTCTTCCTGCTTGTACGAGCTGTCGTGAGCTTCATCGACGATGACGAGGCCGAGATGCTGCGCCGCCGTAAAGACGGCCGAGCGGGCTCCGATGCAGATGTGGCTTTCGCCGCGGAGCATGCGGAGCCAGTTGTTTTTCCGTTCGCCCTTCGAGAGCTGGCTGTGCATGACGACGACGTCGTTTCCAAAGCGGCGGACAAACTGCCTTACGATTTGGCCGGTCAGGGCGATTTCCGGCACGAGGACGATGACCTGCTTTCCCTGCCGCAATACGTCTTCGGCCAGCTGCATATACACTTCGGTCTTGCCGCTCCCCGTAACGCCGTGCAGCACATAAGTGCGTCCCGTCGTGTCGCCGCGGACAGCCTGTACGGCCCGGGCCTGCTCGTCTGTCAGCGTCAGAGGACGGCTCTGTTCCAACGTCGGCAGCAGCTGCCTCGTCCGGACATTTCTTTCACTGATAGCCGCCAGTCCCGTGCCGCAGAGGCGGCGGATGACGTCGGCACTGTATCCTTTTCCAATAAAAGCAGATACGGGCGCGCTGCCTGCTTGCTTCAATTCAGCCAGCAAGGCCGCCTGCCGCCGCCGGTTCGCCAGCAGGCCGTCGGCGTCGTCCCGCACAAAGGACAGCCACTTTTCCGTTTTATCGGATATTTTATTTTTCCAGCCCTTCTCTACCTGCAGTACGCCTGCCTCAAGCAGAGCGTCTACTCGCCTGGCGCCGAATTTCCGCGCCAGCGCCGCTTTTTCCACCTGGCCCTTCGCTTGGACGTACGCGGCGACATCGGCGTCTTCCGCCGACGTGGGGGCCTTCGTTCCAACCGTAACATACAGACGGACTTCCAGCCCTTTCTTTTCTATCATGAACAGGCGGAGGGCGTCGGCAAGGTTGCAGAGATAATACCGGCTGATCCAGGAAGCCGTTTCGATCATTTCTTCCTGAAACCCCGCCTGCGCCGACAGCACGGTGCTGATCGGCTTGAGCTCGTATGCATATTCGCCTGCATTCCTCTCGCTGACGGCGACGACGATTCCTTCTTCCTGCCGCCGTCCAAAGGGAACTTGCACGCGGCTGCCGACGTGCACAGCCATGCCGTCCGGGACGATATAGGAAAAGGTCTGCTGCAGCCGTTTGGCCGTCGTATTGATGATGATGTCTGCTACCATAGCCCTGCTCCTGCGTTTGTATAACATAAAGATAGGGACTTGACGAAGCAAGCCCCTATACATTGTATCATATTTAATTCAGCCATGCCACCTGGAAGGCATGATTCCTCTGAGATGGCCCAGTTTTATAAGCCGGCTTCCTGACGGAGAACGTCGGCTTTATCAAGCTGTTCCCAAGGCAGGTTCAGATCGTTGCGGCCGAAATGACCGTAAGCGGCCGTCTGTTTGTAAATCGGGCGCTGCAAGTCAAGCATTTCGATGATGCCGGCCGGACGGAGGTCGAAGTGTTTGCGGATCAATTCGACAATCTTTTCGTTTTCGACTTTGCCCGTACCGAAGGTTTCTACGTGGATAGAAACGGGATGGGCTACGCCGATGGCATAGGCCAGCTGGATTTCGCATTTATCCGCCAAGCCTGCGGCTACGATGTTCTTCGCCACATAGCGGGCTGCATAAGCTGCCGAGCGGTCTACCTTTGTGGGGTCCTTGCCGGAGAAAGCGCCGCCGCCGTGACGAGCCATGCCGCCGTAGGTATCGACGATGATCTTGCGGCCCGTAAGGCCGGAGTCGCCCTGAGGACCGCCGATGACGAAGCGGCCTGTCGGGTTGATGAACAGTTTCGTCTGGTCATCGAACAAGCCTTCGGGAAGTTCCGGTTTGATGACGTATTCGAGCAAATCTTTTTCAATCTGTTCGCGCGTAACTTCCGGGCTGTGCTGAGCCGAAATGACGATGGTGTCGATGCGGACAGGCTTGCCGTCTTCGTATTCGACCGTTACCTGCGTCTTTCCGTCCGGACGGAGGTACGGCAGCGTGCCGTCTTTGCGGACCTTGGCCAGACGGCGGGACAGGCGATGAGCCAGAGAAATCGGCAGCGGCATGTAGTCGTCCGTTTCGTTCGTCGCATAGCCGAACATCATGCCCTGGTCGCCGGCGCCGATCGAATCGAATTTATCCGTCGTGCCGGATTTCTTTTCCTGCGCTTCGTCGACGCCCATGGCGATGTCCGGGGACTGTTCGTCCAGGGAGACGAGGACGCCGCACGTATCGCAGTCAAAGCCGTATTTTGCGCGGGTATAGCCGATGCTGCGGACCGTTTCGCGCACGATGTGCGGAATATCTACGTAGCACGTCGTGGAAATTTCGCCTACGACGTGTACCATGCCCGTCGTTACGAGAGTTTCGCAGGCGACGCGGGCGTTTTTATCTTTTTCCAAAATTGCATCCAAAATGCCGTCAGAGATTTGGTCGGCCATTTTGTCGGGATGGCCTTCGGTTACGGATTCAGACGTAAAAAATTCACGATTCTTTGCCATTATATCCTCCTTATGCGTTCAAAAAAAATCCCCTCTGAAAAGAGGGGTATGTATCAGCCCATCTTTCAGTACGCTACACTGTTGGATTTAGCACCTTTCATTCACTGAAGGTTGCTGCTGCATCATCGGGCCAATCCCTCCACAGCTCTTGATGGTTAAATATTTTATTCACTTGACCTATTGTATACTAACAAGAGGAATTATGCAAGACCTATTCGAAAAATCATGGCCTCGATTACTGATTTTTTTTGGCTAAAATCGCCGCGGCCCGTTCTACGATGACCGTTGCCAGGTCTTCCTTGTCCATTTTCTCCAGTTTTTCCATCGATCCGTCGGGGAACAGGAAGGTGGCGATATTCGTCGTGCCCTGGAAGCCGGCCCCTTCGGCGCTGACGTCGTTGGCGACGAGCATGTCGAGGTTCTTCTTCTTTAACTTAGCCGTGCCGTACTCGATGAGGTTCGTTGTTTCGGCAGCAAAGCCGATGAGAACCTGATGGGCCTTGCGCTGGCCCAAGCCGTACAGGATGTCCGGGTTTTTAGCCATCGTCAAGGTCAGCGTTTCGTCGGATTTCTTGATCTTATTCGCTGCCGGATGAGCCGAACGGTAATCGGCGACGGCAGCCGACTTGATGACCAGATCGCAGTCGTCGTAATACGAATCGACGGCGGCCTTCATGTCGTTGGTGCTGCCTACGTCGATGCGGCGCGCTACGCCGGCCGGCGTCTTCAGATGGTCGTTGCTGCCGGCGACCAAGGTGACGTCTGCGCCGGCAAAGGCTGCGGTTTTAGCGATGGCAAAGCCCATGCGGCCGCTGGAATGGTTGCCGATAAAGCGGACCGGGTCGATAGGTTCGCGCGTGCCGCCGGCCGTGACGATGACCTTCTTCCCTTTCAGCAGGCTCGTCCGGCAGGCTGTAAATTCGACGTAGTCGACAATGTCTTCCGGTTCGGGCAGACGGCCGACGCCGGTGACGCCGCAGGCCAAATGACCTGTAGCGGGCTCGATGATTTCATAGCCGTACTCCTTGAGGGCGGCGATATTTTTCTGTACGATGGGGTTCATATACATGTTGCTGTTCATAGCCGGGGCGATGACGACGGGAGCCGTCGTAGCCATGACCGTCGTCGTCAGCATATCGTCGGCGATGCCGCCGGCAATTTTGCCGATGACGTTGGCCGTAGCCGGAGCGATGACGAACACGTCGGCCCACTGGGCCAGGGCGATGTGCTCGACGTTAAATTCGGGAATATCGCCGAACATGGATACGGCGACGGGGTTGCCGGAAATTTCCCGCATCGTCAGCGGCGTAATAAACTCCGTGGCATGTTCGGTCATAATGCACTTGACTTCGGCGCCGCGCTTGCGCAGCATGCTGGCGATTTCAGCGGCCTTAAACGCGGCGATGCCGCCGCTGATGGCCAAGACGATTTTCTTGTTTTCTAATAACATGGCGATGATATCCTCCGCAATTATTTAATGCCGCCCTGAGGCTTTTCATAGGTAATCTTGCCCTGATCGATTTCTTCCATCGCGATGGAAACGACGCGCGTCGTTTCTACGTCTACAAGCGGTTCGTCGCCGTCCGTCAATTCGCGGGCCCGTTTTGCCGCCAGCGTGACTAAGGTGTATTTGCTGTCTACTTTTTTCATTAACGATTCCAACGTCGGTTTGATCAACATAAGAACATCTCTCCTCTTTACTGCATACAAATTTCTATCGATACGCCTGCTTGGTCTCTTCGATACAGTTGGCGTTGCGCATGACTCTGCACTCCTCGGCTTTCAGCACGGCAGCGGCCTTCTGAATCGCTTCGCCCAGATCGTCGTTGACGATGACATAGTCGTATTTATCAATCCATTCCAGCTCGTTCCGGGCCTTCGCCAGCCGCGCGGCGATGACTTCATCCGAGTCGGTATGACGTCCCCGGAGCCGCTTTTCCAGGACGGCCTTGCTCGGCGGCACGATGTAGATAAAGACGCCTTGGGGATACTTTTCCTTTACCTGCATAGCTCCCTGAATGTCGATTTCCAGCATGACGTGGTTGCCCTGGCGGAGCATCTGGTATACGTATTCCTTCGGCGTGCCGTAATAATGGTCGTATACCTTGGCGTGTTCTAGAAACGCGTCTTCCTTCAGCAGCTCTTCAAAACGGCCGTTGTCGGTAAAATAATAATTGACGCCGTCTTCTTCGCCTGGCCGCGGCTGGCGCGTCGTCATGGAAATAGAATAGTGGATATTGGGAAAATGCTCCCGCAGTGCGTCGCATATCGTCCCCTTGCCGGCGCCGGACGGGCCGGAGACAACGATAAGCAGACCTGAATCGATCATGGTCGCTCCATCCTCTCTTATAAATCTTCTTCTGGTTCTTCCTTATCTTCCCCGTCGACCTGCAAAATGCGGTGGGAAATAGTTTCCGCCTGCAGGGCCGATAAGATGATCTGCCCGTTGTCCATGATGAGGACTGAGCGGGTCTTGCGGCCGAAGGTCGCGTCGATGAGCGTATTGCGCTCCCGCGCTTCCTGCACCATGCGCTTGATCGGCGCCGATTCGGGGCTGATAATGGCCACGACTTTGCAGCCCATTACCATGTTGCCGAACCCTATATTCAATAAGTTGAAATTCATAGCCTCACCATCATTCGATATTCTGCACCTGTTCGCGAATTTTTTCGATTTCGTTTTTCAGCTGCAGGACATATTCCGTCACGTCGGTGTCGTTGGCCTTCGAGCCAATCGTATTGACTTCCCGGTTCAGTTCCTGAATGAGGAAATCGAGCTTGCGGCCTACGTCGCCGTCCTGCTCCAGAAAGCCCTTTAATTGTACCACATGGCTGCGGAAGCGCACAACTTCTTCCGTAAAATCCACCTTGTCGGCGTATGTGGCTACTTCCTGCAGCAGACGGTCCTGGTCGGGGACCTGGCGGGCCGCGTCGAACAGGGCCAGTATTTTTTTCTCCAGCCGTTCCTTATAGCGGGCGACGACGTCTTCTTTCTTCGCTTCAATGGCGTCGATCATAGCCGCCATCCTGTCGGTCCGCGCCAGCAAGTCGCGGCGGATATTGGCCCCTTCCTTATCACGCATGGCCACCATGCCGTCTAAGGCGCCCTGCAGAGCCTGGGCGAAGACGGGCCATACCTCTTCGGCGTCGACTGCCGGCGGTTCCTGGACGAACCAATCTTTAGTCAAGCCCATGATCAGCGGCAGCGTCGTCTTTTCTCCGCCGAACAGCGACTGGTTCACGTCGTCCAGCGCCGCCTTGCAGGCTGCCAGGGCCGCATAGTCGATGCGGATCTGAGGCGCCGCCGGCGTCAGTTCGCCAACGGTGACGTATACGTCGACCTTGCCGCGGTGCAGCGTCTCTTTTATACTCTTCCGCAATTTATCTTCCAGCGCCAGATAGGCGTGGGGCATGCGGATGTTTAACTCTAAAAATCGTTGGTTGACAGCACGCATTTCGATGGTCACGCTGACGTGCTCATCGCTGTACGTACCTCGGCCGAAGCCGGTCATGCTGCGCACTATGATGACCTCCTCTACAGCATCGTTCTATCTAATGTATTAGTATAACGTAAATCCGGCCGCAGGTCTATATGCTTTTGCGCAAAAGGCCGACTTTTCCCCTCAAAAATCCGCGCCCGGCCGCAAGCCTATCTACTCACGGCCCCGTATTTATGGTATGATGTCAGAATAGAGTAATTTTGTAAAAGAACAGGAGTTGTCATTATGAATCTCGATGGCATTACGCTTCATTGCATTACCAATGAATTAAAAGATATATTAAAGGGCGGTCAGATTTCCAAAATATACCAGCTGGACAACCGCTCTCTTTACTTTCGCGTATTCAACGATACGGGAGTCCACCATCTCATCATGACCTTGGATGATTCGCCTCGGCTGTACGTCGCGCGGCAGATGCCGCCGACGCCGGACGTGCCGACGGGCTTGTGCATGTTTCTGCGCAAATATTATGAAAACGGCCGCATCGCCTCGATCAGCCAGCTCCACATGGACCGGCTCATTGAAATCGCCGTCGACGTCCTCGACACGTCGGGCCAGCTGGCGACGCGGAAGATCCACGTCGAGCTCATGGGCAAATACAGCAACGTCATCTTCACCGAAGACGGCGTCATCATCGAAGCCCTCATCAAGACCCGCAAGGATAAGCAGGCCCTGCGCACTATCTTCCCCAAGGAGCCCTATGATTTCCCGCCTAACTTCATGCGCATGAACCCCTTCGACTTTTCCGCCGAAGAATTAGCCGCCATGATGGAAACGGGTACGGACGAACCACTGGGAAAATGGATGCTCAAGCGATTCAATGGCATGAGCACCGTCGTCCTCGACGAGTTGGCCGTTCGAAGCGGCCTCGATAAAAACGCCCTCGTCCAGGACCTGTCGCCGGCCGACAAATTCTCCTGGTGCCGCTGTATCGAACGCCTAGGCCAAGAGCTTGACGGCGTATCGGGAGCCTTCGTCTATATGGTCAAGGGAAAGGAAATCATCTTCCCACTGGAACTGCAAAGCCTGTCCGCCTATCCGCGCCGCCGCTTCTCGTCCATCGAAGAATACCTCGACGACTATCAGGCCGCCAGCAAGGGCAGCCTCAACGGCGAGCAGGAAGACATGCAGAAGCGCGTCGCCAAGCTCATCGAAAAGCAAAAGAAAAAGATCAAGCGCATTTCGTCCGAATTGAAAGAGACGGATAAGATGGATACCTATAAGCTTTACGGCGACTTGCTCATGATTTACGCCTACGAAAAGCACGACCACGAAAAGAGCGTCACCGTCGCCAATCTCCTGTCGGAGCAGCAGGAACCGATTACCATTCCCCTCGAACCGGCCTATTCCATGACGGACAACGCCAATCGCTATTACAAGCGTTACACGAAGATGCGCAACCGCAAGCAGAAATCGGCCGAGCTCATCGCAGAAAACGAGCAGCATCTCCAGTACCTCTACTCGCTGGAATACGCCCTGGACAACATCGGCAGCAAGGCGGAAATTGTCGATATCAAGGCCGAAATGCGGCAAATGGGGCTTATTTCCTCTACATCCAAAGATAAGATGAAGCGGGAATTTTCCCAGCAAATCCTGACAGCCGACGCCGGCGGCATCCCCATCTGGGTAGGCCGCAACAACAGGCAGAACGATTTCCTGACCCAGAAGAAAGCCCATCCCTACGACCTGTGGTTCCACATCAAAAATCAGCCCGGCTCTCACGTCATATTAGCCTGCCACAACGTGACGCCGACAGACGAGCAAATCGAAATGGCCGCCCAGATGGCCGCCTATTACAGTAAGGCCCGCGGCACGTCGAAGGCCGAAGTAGACTGCGCCCTCGTGCGCAACGTCAAGAAGCCGGCCCACGCCGCACCGGGCTTCGTCGTATTTGAAAACCAGACGACCTACGTCGTAGAGCCGAAGGATTGGAGCAAGTAACTGAAACACCTCCCCTGCTGTGAATCCGCTGATGAAAGAGGCATTTTATTAAAAAATCTAAAAAATAACTGGGCACATAAAAACAGCAAAAAGCTGTTCAGCCGATGATAGGTTGAACAGCTTTTTGTATTGTATAAGTTAATCTGAATTGACTAGCGCAGGAAAAACGATGCCAGCTCCTGGCTGCGGCTGATATCCTGCAAAGCCCGGGAATTGACGGCGAAGGCCAGCGACGCCCGGTAGACTTTGGCAACGGCCTCCAGCGTTTCCATGCGGTACAGGGCTTCCTTCAGGTCTTTACCCAGAGCTGTCGCGCCGTGGCGTTCCATGAGAAATACGTTGACCTTCTTGGCGTATTCGGCGCAGGCCTTGGCCAATTCGGCGCTGCCCGGCGCAGCGTACGGCACGGTCGGCACGGATTTCCCCAAGACGATAGCGCCTTCGGTTACAATGGTGCTGGGAAAGGCCAGCCCGGCGACGGTTACGGCGGTAGCGACGATGGGATGAGCATGGATAATGGCGTTGACATCGGGACGAGCCTTATAGATTTCTAAATGAAGAGGCGTTTCCGACGACGGCTTGCCTTCTCCTTTTATCACCTTGCCGTTTATATCCATGACCAGAAGCTGAGACGGCTTCAATTCGCCCTTCGGAAGGCCCGACGGCGTGATGACGATTGTTCCATTGGGATTGCGGAAGCTGATATTGCCGTCGCAGGCGGCGACGAGGCCGGCTTCCTTCATTTTTTCACCGATTTTACACAATTTTTTCTTCGTATCCATATATAACACTCCTTCATGTCCATCTATGTATACTATACCATGACTACGGCCTGAGGCAACTTTATTTTTCCAACAAGATGGCCGATATGGAAATGCTCTGAACGACATCGTCGGCCAAATCGACATTCATCGTGCGTATAAAGAGATAATGGCCATCGTCGGGAAGGAGATACAAATTCGCCACATTTCGGTTGGCCATCTGACCGGCGCCTTCGTACTGCCGGCACAGCTGTTCGGCATAGGGCAGCAGGGAAATCGCTACGTCTCCCCTCTGCGTTTGAACCGTGAGCATGCCATCCTTACCGGCCGTCCTTTCCACGACGTACATCGTCGCGTATCCGGCTACCGGCGCGGCTGTACTGTCATTGATGAAATACCGCGACCGGTAATGGGGGCCGGCATATCGGAGAGACTCCATGACCGGGGACTGCAGAACGGCTTCGACAGCCGGGTCCCTCTGGCCCGTATAGCTCTTCACGTAGCGGTACGTGCTGTATAGTTCTTCTTTGTCTTCGTGAGATAAATCCGCGGCATCTGAGACCACGCCGTTTTGAAGCATTCCCTTTTCTTCCATCATCGCCAATAGCCGCTTTTCCTGACTGCGGTACGGCGTGTCCAGCACATTTAGGGGCGTTACGGAAATGATGAGCGTCATACCAGCGGCCAACAGAAACAGCCAGGTTCCGGACAGACGGCGCAGGGCCGCCGGAATCACGGCAATACCAAAGGCTGTGCAGGCCATGGACAAATAGCGCAGCTCTGTCAATCCATAGGCTTCATGACGAATATACACGCCCCAAAGCTGTACGGCTACGACAGGAAGGAGAAGCAAACCGCCCCATCGGCGGTAACGCAGCAGCCAGGCATGCTTGTCATAACCGCTGCAGGTCAAATAACAAAAGGCGTATACCAGCAGCGCAATGGAAGCAAACCAGTTCATTTTCCCTACAGGCATTTCTCCCTTAAAGAAAATCATGGCGATGTATATGTACAGAATCGCCAGTAATACGCCGTAGACCGGCACGACGACGTAGGCCATGACATTTCCGAAGGGCTTGGACGGCAATGCCGGACATCCCACTTTGGGAACAGACGACAAGAATACGTTCCACCCGACGACCAAAAACGACGCATAGAAAATCAATGCGTACAAGTTGGAAAAAGATAAGGACAGCTGAAGCAGCGTCTGCAGAGCCATGGCGCAAATAGACAGGGATATGTCAGCGACGACGGCGACGCCGACGGCCTGCAGGGCGCCGCAGAATACGCGGTTGAAGGCGCTTTCACCGGCATAATACGTCAGCCAGGCCAGAATACCAGCTGTCAAGGCCAGAAATATACCGGAGCCATATAAGATGATATAGGTCATGTCCTGTACGGCCATCCACGTACCGTACGAGCCAGCCCATACGACAAGGGACGCGCCTTGCCACAGCCAGGCCTTCGTCCCTGTGATCCGGCGCGCTTCCAATACCAGCTGCCACCAGACAGAGAACATAGCAGCAATACACAAAGATATGGCTCCATAGACAGGCCATTTCTCGTCCGACGGCCAGCAAGTCAGATAGGCCAAATCGGCAAACAATAAGATGGAAATGAGGAACGGCACCGTAAAGCGGCGGATACTGTCGACGCTTCGCCGGCGGAGTTGCAGTACTATATTCACAGGAAGCCAGCTCCTTTCTGTTTACATGATGTTACAGGTATTATACCACGAGTATCAAGATTATAAAAGAAAAACTGCCTGCCGTCTTAATTTAAGACAACAGGCAGTTTTGTTCATAAAGATAAAAAATTAACGCATCGTCGGCATGTTGTGGCCGTTGAATATTTCCAGCATTTCCTGATATACGAGCTTGCGGATTTGATTGCGCTGCCGTTCCGTCAGCTGGTCGGCAGTCATGTTGAACAGGTAGTTGTTCAAATCAAAATCCTTCAGCATCATTTTCGTATGGAAGATATTTTCCTGATATACGTTGACGTCTATCATATTATAACGGCTGCGCGTACTTTGGGAAATGTAGTTTTGGATGGAATTAATGCGGTGATCGATGAACAGCTTCTTGCCACTCACGTCGCGGGTAAAGCCGCGGACATGGTAGTCGAGGGTTACGATGTCGGAGTCGAAATTGTCAATCAGGTAATTCAGCGCGTTGAGAGGAGAAATACGACCGCACGTCGATACGTCGATATCGGCGCGGAAAGTCATGATCCCCTTCTGGGGATGGCTTTCCGGATACGTATGAACCGTCAGATGGCTCTTATCCAGATGACAAACTACGTCGGCATCGGCCGGTTCGACAGGCTCTTCTGAAATGAGGATAGTGACGCTGGCCCCCTGGGGATCGTAATCCTGGCTGGCAATATTTAAAATATTCGCGCCGATAATGGACGAGACATTTTTCAAAATATTCGTCAGCCGTTCTGCGTTATATTGTTCATCAATATATTCGATATACTGGCGGCGCGACTCTTCGCTGAGGGCATAACAAATGTCGTATATGTTGAAGCTCAGCGTTTTGGTCAGATTATTGAAGCCATACAATTTTAATTTATTCGTTTTCGTTGCCATTTCATCATACCTTTTCAATAAAATTTCCAAATAAAAGTTACTTTGTCAGTTCATAAAACTGTATATCCGTCAGCACGCCGTCGGCTATGGCGCACACGGCATACGTGCCCACCCTGCCGTCGCGGGGCAGGGAAACGCTGCCGGGATTGACGATGGTCATATCGTCGTCGCGCTGGCAAAAGCGGCGGTGCGTATGTCCAAACAGGACGAGCTGAGCCTCGTGTTCTCTTCCGAGCTGCCGAAGCTTAGCCAGCCGCGCTTCGCCGTACCACTGGTGCCCGTGAACGGCGATGATATTCACGCCGCCGATGGTCACCTTGCGGCACGCCGGCGCGTCGCTCATAAAATCGTTGTTGCCCCTGACGGAATATACGGGCACGCCAGTATATATGGCTAAATCATCGCCGTCGTCGCTGTAATCGCCGCAGTGTATCCACGCCGCTACATCCGGCGCCTGCGATACCATGCGTTCCAGCGGACGAAAGCGGCCGTGGCTGTCGCTGACGACGCCTACGAGGACGGGCTTCATGACAGGGCCTCGACGAGCAGCTCCAGGGCTTTGCCCCGATGGCTGATTTCATTTTTCTCTTCCATCGTCATTTCGGCCATAGTCTTGCCCTTTTCCGGCACGTAAAACAACGGATCATAGCCGAAGCCGTTCGTACCGGCATAAAAATCGCGCAGCACGCCGCTGCAGCGGCCTTCCCTGACGATTTCCCGTCCGTCGGGAAACAGCAGGGCCAGCACGCAGGCGTAATGAACCGTCCGCTTTTCCGGCGGGAAGGCCGACAATTCGTCGATCAGCTTTTGGTTGTTCTTTTCATCGTCACATTCCGGGCCGGCATAGCGGGCCGAATAGACGCCGGGCCGTCCGCCTAAGGCGTCGGCGATGATGCCGGAATCGTCGGCCAGACAGGGAAGCCCGGTGGCCTTCATGTAATACGCCGCTTTCAGGCGGGCGTTTTCTTCAAAGGTCGTCCCCGTTTCTTCCGGCTCCGGCAGCTGAGGACACAAGTCGCGGACGGCTGTCACCGTATACCCCAAGGGTTCCAATACGCTTTTGAATTCCCGTATTTTTCCGGCGTTATGCGTTGCCAGGACGATAGTCTGTTTCATAGTTCCGTCGTCACTCCTTAGTTTGCAGCCGCAGCTTCGGGCTTTTGATGAACGAACTTCGCGTAATTCTTGATTACGACGATAGGAGTCTTCTGCGACGCGTTGCCGAAGGGATTGTCGATAAGAATACGGGCGATTTCACTGGGATTGAGGCCTTTTGAATGGCCGAGGACGGCAGAGCGCTTCAAATCGTTGACGTCAGCGACGCAGGCGCCATAGCAGCCCAGCCGCTGCTTGATCTTTTCCGCTACCTTATCCGGTTCAGCCGGTCCGTAGACGATGCATTTGTCAAAGGGCGGCATCGTGCCCGTGACGTCGTCCGTCAGGGATGCCTGGCGGCACAGCTGGTACCAGACGCCGTTTTTGCCGATTAATTTCGCCAGGAAGCCGATGATGAAGCAGAAGAGCATCTTCCATTCCCCTTCCAGATTCATAGCGGCCTGCATGCCGTAGAGGCTGGCCATGCTGCCCTCGCCGGGAACGAAGCGGCGCATGAGGCGGGCCTGCCACGACGGCGTCAGCTCTTCCGGGCGCGTATAGCGGCGCTGCGTAATCGCTACGACGCTTTCGGCCGTGCATACGATATCGTCGGGACCGACAATATCCTTTGCATATTCTTCAATGGCATCGACAATGTCATCTTTATCCGTAAGGATTCTCGTCTTAATCGGTACAAGTTCTAATTCTGCCATTTCCATATACCTCCTAATGCAGTTCCAATGCGTGCTGTACTTCCGAAGCCTTCAGGGTAATGCGGGCTTTGTGGATGTACCATTCGCTTCTCGACACGACCTGGTATACCAAATCGATGGGCATGTCGGGGAAAGTCTTCAAATCTTCGCGGATATTGCCGCTCTTGCTGACGAGGGCGATGGTGACGCGAAGGCTGCTTCCTTTTCCAGGATAGTAAATGACAGATTCCCAGTAGTTGTCGTCCCGTTCGGCTTCTTTATTAGCCAGCTGCGAATGGACGACGCATTTGTCGTATTGTTCTCTCGGCAGCAGCGTACGGGGATAAAAATCCATGATCGTGCCTAACTGACGACCGGCATTATGAAAGGGAACTTCCGTTTCAAAGACAGCCGTATCAGCCGTCATCTGCTTCAGCTCAAAGGGCTTGCGGCGGCGCGCCTCGATGACGAAGCGGGCGTCGCCCTGTCTCCAGGCAAATAAGCGGAACAGAAGATACAATACGGCGACGATGCCGATAACGGCAATGACGATGTTGATCAATACATACAATAACACGGCGCAAGACTCCTTTTCGACGCCTTATCTATCCGATAAGGCCGTAATTTTCTCCGCCCTCAGGCAAAGGATATTTCTTCAACTGTAAATTCGTTGGCCGGAATGAGATGCTCGGCCAGCTTGCCGCCGCGCCGGGCCTCGGCGGTAAAGCAAAGGCGCAGATATCCCGGCAGGCGGTCGTGATTGAGAAGGCCGCCCTTCTTTAATACTTCCAGCGTCTGCAAGGCCATTTCGTGAGCCGGGTCTACAAAGGCGATCGTATCGCCGCACAGCTCTTCGAACAAAGGCTGCACAAAGGGAAAATGCGTGCAGCCGAAAATGGCCGTATCGGCTCCGGACGCGATGACCGGGGCCGTATATTGACGAAGGGGCTCCATGATCTCCTCGCCGGACAGGACGCCCCGCTCGACGAGATTGGCCAAGGCCGGGCAGGCTTGTTCTACAATTTCGATGTCCGGATCGATGGCCGCAGCCATTTTTTTATGGCTGTGATTGGCAATCGTCAAATCCGTCGCGAAGACGGCGATTTTTTTCTTGGCGCTGATTTCCCGGGCCGTACGAATGCCGCGGCTCATGCCGATGAGGGGATACGGCACTTCTTTCCGCACCGTCTCGTAGGCCACGGCCGTTACGGTATTGCAGCCGATAGCGACGAGCTTGACCTCTTTTTCGCTCATAAAACGCAGTATATCTCTCGTATATGAAAATATTTCTTCCGGCGTGCGCGAACCGTAGGGATTGCGCTTCGTATCGCCGACATAAATGATATTTTCATGAGGCAGCAGCATGCGCAGCTTATTTACGACAGTCAAACCGCCGACGCCGGAATCGAATACGCCGATAGGCTGTCTATTCCGCTCCACTTGTCATTCCTCCATTATTGGGCAGAAGCTTCCTCCCGCTCATACCATGCTTTCAATTTATTGTAGTGCCTGTCATCCAAGCGGGCCACTGTCCCCGTATCCTTATGAGTAAACACGTTCTGCGACGTGCCGACGGCCAGCAGGACGCCGTCTTCCTTGCGCACAATGCGGTATGAATACGTCATCTGGGCCCGCGACAGACGGGTCAGACGCGTTTCAATCACGATGGTATCGGCGTAGTTAATGGGGCTGACGTACTCGCAGGAGACGTTCTTTATGGGAAATAATATGCCCTCGTCCATCAGCTCGAACAAGTCTATGCCGGCCTGTTTCAAATACTCGCAGCGGCCGCATTCAAACCAGCGGATGTGGTTGGAGTGGTGGGCGATTCCCATCATATCGGTTTCATAAAACCGCACTCTTTCCGTAACAGTAACCATGCCAATTCATCCTCCTATATAGCACACTCACATCATTTTACGATGAGTATGTATGTTTGTCAAAGGAATTTCGCCAATTCATGAGAAATAGACAATCCCAACACGGATATCCGTATCGGAATTGTCTATATCGTCACACGTTGGCAAAGGGAAACATGCGGCGTACCTTTTCCAGGTGCTCCGGCTTGACGTACGTTCCGGCCAAGCGCAGGGCCGCCGCTACGACGGCGGCGTCGTCGAGCCAGCCGATGCCGATAAAGGCGTCGGACACTAAATCCAGAGGCAGTATGACGTACCCCAGGGCCCCCATCAGGGCCAGCTTGACGAACTTCGGCGTATCCTTATCCTGCATGCAGTAAAAAATTGTCATCAGCTTGGGCAGGAAATGAAGGCGCCGTCCCGTTCCCCGTATAAAGCGAATAAATTTTCCCGGCGTATAAAAACGGGCGAAAAAGCTCAGCAGTTTCCACATACGCATCGTCCCTTTTTAATCCAGCGGAATCTTGGCGTCTTCTACGGCGGCCTTGACCTGTTCTTCTACCGTAGTCTTTTTCTCTGTTTCCGTTGTTTCGGCTGCCGCAGCCTGTTCTGCCGCGTCGTCGGCAGCTTCGGCCGCCGTTTCTGCAGCGACGGCCTTCGCCGCGTCTTCCGCCGCTTTTTCTTCGATAATTTCTTCTACTAAATCGTCCTTATGGCGGACATTGTGGTATAATTCCTGACCTTTTTCCTTGACGTCCTGGAATTTTTCCGCAGCCGTACCGCCCCACCGCTTGATGAAATCGACGGTTTCGTCGCCGAGGGGAACGTTTTTCAAGGGATTTTCACGCAGGCGGTCGACCTGTTCGCGTGCTTTGTCCTTCCATTCGCCCATCATTTCGACGTACGGCGTCATGTCGCTGGGCATGCCGTCCTTCATCCAGCGCTGCGTCACGCGGCCCAGGCTGTACGTAATGCCTACGGCTACGGGAACCTGAATGACGCTGAACGGGATGAGCGTCGTAAGCAGGGTGCCGATCATGCGGCTGCCGACGGCGCCGAGGAAGGCGATGAGGGCCCGTTCGGTCAGCTTGACGTTGTAAATGCGGGCGATGCGGCTGACGAGATATACTTCGTTCGCCATGAGAGCCACCGTTCCCAGCAGCGGTGCGACGACAATCGCACCGGCGCGGGCCGCCGCCCAGCGGCACAGCGTCTCGACTTTAACGTCTACATCGTCTGTAGACTGCTCAATCGTCTGGAGGACCTGCAGGGCCATTTCGCTTTCGCCGCCGGGAATTTCCTGATCGGCCGCAGCGACGGGCTCAGCTTCCTGAGCCGGAGCCTGACTGGATTTCAAATCGGCCAATTCCTGTTTCAGCTTGGCAATTTCTTCCTGCAGCTGTTCTACTGTTTTAATTTCTTCTGACATATATACCACCTCATTTGCGCAAATTTGATGAGTTAATTTATTTTCCCATGTTTTTACCAGCTTGTCAAACCGCCGTCGACGGGAAGTGCCGCAGCGGTGATAAACGACGCGTCGTCGCTGAGCAAAAAGGCGATGGCCTTCCCCACTTCCTGCGGTTTCGCCAGCCGGTATAAGGGGTACTGTTCTTTCATGGATTCTATCGTCCGGGACGGGTCGCCTTGCAGCTGCTTTTCCAAGAGCGGCGTTTCTACGTCGCCGGGACAAACGCAGTTAACCCGCACCTGATGGGGCGCCGCCTCCAGTGCCAGGGATTTCGAAAAAGCCACGACGGCCCCCTTCGTCGCGCCGTAAACCGAGCAGGCCACGTTTCCCTGCAGGCCGGCGTCGCTGCTTACGGTGACGATGCTGCCACAGGTCTTTTTGAGATACGGCAGAGCATATCTGCACAAAGAAATCGTGCCGTACACGTTGACGGCAAACATCTTCCACACCTGTTCATCGTCAGTATATTCCAGCAGGCATTCTTCATAATATCCTGCCGACGTAACGAGGCCGTCCAGCCGTCCAAACTGACGAACCGTTTCGCCGATCATGCGGCGGCAGTCCTCGTCATTGCCTACGTCGCCGCTCATATATACGGCACGGCTGCCGGCGTTCAAATAGTCCAGAGCCGCCTTGCCCCGCTCAGCGCTGCGGCCGCTGACCGCGACGGTCCAGCCTCTTTTCAGTAAAATTTCCGCTGCCGCTAGGCCGATGCCCGACGTGCCGCCGCTGATGAAGACCGTTTTCTGAGCAGATTCCATCATCGCATTTCCTCCTTCGCTATAGTAATCCGGCGTAATCCAAGGCCAGCTTAACAATTAACACGGTCGTCACGACGAGCATAATCGCCCGGACAAAGGCCGTACCGCGCCGTATCGCCAGACGGGAGCCGAAATATGCGCCGGCAAACAGGCAAACGGCCATCGCCGCGCCGTAAATATACAATATTTTTCCCCAGTATACGAGGAGGACGAAGCTGGTCAGATTGCTCATCAGGTTCAGCACCTTGGCGTTGCCGGCGGCGATGATGAAATCAAAGCCCAGGGAAACAAAGGCCACGATGAGAAAGGTTCCCGTGCCGGGACCGATGAAACCGTCGTAAAATCCGATAGCGCCGGCTGCGGCCATGGCTAAGGCCAGGTTCTTCTTCGTCTCGCCCTGATACGTATTGACCGCTCCCATAGAGCTTCCCCGGCTGAAAACAAAGAGAATCGTCGCCACCAGGGCCGCGATGATAATCGGCTGGAGCCATTGGGCCGACAGGTGAAGCATACAGGCGCAGCCCAGCACGGCTCCAACGAAGGTACAGGGCAGGGCTATCTTCATCAGGTGGACGTCTACCTTGCCGGCCCGCCAGAACTGCCAGGCGCTCATGACGGCGCCGAAGGTAGCGGAAAATTTATTCGTACCGATAGCCAGATGGGGCGGCATGCCCGTCGCCAGCAGCACCGGCAGGGAAATAAGGCCTCCGCCTCCGGCAATGGCGTCGACGAAGCCTGCCAAAAATCCGCCGCCCATGACGAATATCAGAATGTATATAGAAATCGTACTATCCCCTATATCCATAGTCTTCCCCCGCTACGACATCAAGTCCGTTACAAATACGATGTCGACGCCCTTGGCATGGAGCTCATCGACCATTTCGCTGAGAGCCTGCGCCGTATTCGGCCGGCAGTGGCCGATGACGACGGCGCTGCCGTTTCGTATCGCCATGTCTCCGCCCTGACGCAGCCGTTCTTTAATAGAAGCCACATCGGAATCATTGTCGATGAACAGGTTATTGCGGCCTGTCATGACGCCCATAGCCGAGGCAGTCTGCTCGCCTACGGAGGCGCTGTTCGTGCGGCTGTCGAGGAAGGCCAGCCCGCGCTGCCTCATAACGGACATGACGCTTTTCATGATGCGTTCGTCTGCCGTGGCCATTGATCCCTGGTGGTTGTTCATGCCGACGGCATAGGGCACCTGATCGAGGATTTCATTAGCCGTAGCCTGAATCTTGCTGTCGCTCATGTCGCCGCCGATAAATATTTCTTCCGACGACGTCGTGTTCAGAGGCTGCATGGGCATGTGCACAAATATCTTGCGTCCCGCGCTGTAGCCGCTGGCGGCGGCTTCGGCTGTATGAGCCTTATACGGCATGACGGCATATGTCAGCGGGACGGGAATGGAATTCATACGCGACAACGTATCGAGGTCGACGCCGCAGTCGTCAATAACGATGGCCAGACGGCCCTGTACTTGAGCCGGATGACTTTGCTTCGGCTCAGTCTGCTCTGGCTTCGATTCCGTTACAGCTTTCTTCGTTTCTGCCTGTTGCTTCTTTTCATCGTCAGGCGAAGACGATTCTGTGAATATGTCCTTTATATTCTTGACTAAGCCGCCCTTTTCCTGCACCGGCAAAACGTACAGCTTGTCCGTCACCAGGTACAGCGGATCGCCGTCGAGGGTATCGAAGTAAGCGATATCGTATTCCACCGCGTCCTTCCCGTCGAGCTTCGTCTGGGTCACCCGGTATATAGACGCTTTGCCGCCGCTCTTTTGCAGGAATTTTTCCAATTTTTCCCGGGAGAAGGGCTCAGACGGCGTCACGGCGGTGCTGCGCGTCGTCCAGTAAATCGCGCCGCCCGTCGCCTGCCGGTCTTCGCTCCGCTCTTCGCGCTTCAGCTCCTGTACGTCGGCCCCCTGTTCCTTGAGCCAAGCCGCAATGGCATCGCTTAATTCCTGAGAAGTATCTGTATATACGGCGTCTTTTCCGTCGTCGCGAACCGTTTCAATCTGCTCCATCTGCCGATCCGACGACGGCTCCCTGCCCGTGTCCCTGTCGCCGGCGAGCCAATACGCACCGATGCATAAGGCAATAAGGCACAGCAGGACGATCCACGGCCGCGATGACGAGCGTTTGGGGCGGCGCGGCTGTCTGGTCTGGCGGGGCCGCCGTGTAGTAGTCTGTTTCACTTGCCATTCCTCCTATAAAAAGAGCCGGATGCTGCCTCCATAGCGAAGACTATGGGCCATCCGGCTTCGTTATATTGATTCGTGAGAATATTCGCTGCCGCAGACCGACAGGGATTCCTCATCGTCCGGAAATACAATCTGACGAATATGAGTCGCAATAATACGCGCTCCGTCGCGGTGGCACGACACGCTGGCCTCTGACATAGCCTGCAGTTTTTCCGGGTGCCGCAGCAAATCTGCCGTAATGACGGCCAGATTTTCCTGACCCTTCGCCCAGCGGGCGCAGCCCTTCTCCTGCATGTACATGGCGTTCGCCTCTTCCTGTCCGGGAATAGGGCTGTACAGCACCATCGGCACCTGAACCGTCGCCGCTTCCGTACAGGTCAGCGCTCCCGGCTTCGTGACCAGAAGGGCCGCCTTCGCCATGAGTTCGGCAATACGGTTCGTATAGCCCAGTACCTTGACGGGATGGCGCAGTTCGCGGCGAAGCTGATAAATTTCATCGTATAAATCGGCGTTATATCCCGTAACGACAGTAAAGCTATCGACATCGTCCAGCTTGTCAAGGCGTACCAGAGACTGGCGGATAGACCCCATGCCCAATCCGCCGCCCATGATGAGGACGTTTTTGTTGCGCTGATGGTCTTCATCCCAGCGCCACGTGCCCTGCTTAAAGGCGCTGCGGACGGGAATTCCCGACACGGTAATCTTCCGGCCGTCGATGCCCTGCTCGGTCAGCAGCTTTTTCAGGGGAGACGCGGCAACAAAATACGCGTCGATCTGCGGGTATACCCACAGCTGATGAATGGCAAAATCCGTAATGATGCCGGCGAGGGGAATCGTTAAGCGGCGCTGACGCTTGAGCAGAGCCGCCGCGCCGGCCGGAAACGGATGGGTGAAGACGAGGACGTCCGGCTTCTTGTCGGCTAAAACGCGCAGCATGCGGCGCTTCAGCCCCCAAGAAATGAGCGTCTTAACTGCCATGCCCTTCTTATAGCCCTGAGAAGAGTAGTACATCAAATCGTATAATAAAGGGAATAAGTCCAGGATTTTGATATACGTCTCCTTGACGATATTATCGATAGACAAGACGTCGTTAGAAAGAAAATCGACGTGCTCTACCTCCCAGTCGGCAGGAATCGTTTTCACATATTCTTCTATTGCGCGCGCTGCCTGCGTATGTCCTGTGCCGATCGACGCCGACATGATCAGGACCTTTTTCTTCGTCATACAAATCCCTTCTTTTGGGTAGAAGATACGATTACCTTACTATCTCTATGTTACGACAAAAATCAAGTAAAGAAAAGGGCCGTGTACTATGCGGCCCTCGTTTTACGACATTATTTATTGTTGACCAAGTCTTTTAACTGTTTGCCAGCTTTAAATGCCGGTGTCTTGGAAGCTTCGATCTGAATCGGTTCGTTGTTGCGCGGGTTGCGGCCTTCACGGGCTTTGCGCTGGCGAACTTCAAAAGTGCCGAAACCGATAATCTGTACTTTATCGCCTTCGATCAGGCTTTCGCTGATGGCTTCAAATACAGCCTTTACCGCTTTTTCAGCATCTTTTTTCGTCAGATCGGATTTCTGTGCGACACTCGCAATTAATTCTGTTTTGTTCATTACAAGTCCTCCTTTATTTGGTTACATCTATCTTCACAGCCAACCTATTCCCCGTCGCCGCAGCCGCGCCGTTCCAAGTCCTTGGCTTCCTTCCAAAAGGAATCCAGTTCGTCTAAGGAAAACTCGTTCCACGAACGGCCCGATTCCTTAACGCGCTGCTCGACGTGAGAAAACCGGCGGCGAAACTTGCTGTTCGCTCGATGTAACGCGCATTCCGGCTCGATATGAAAATGCCGGCATACATTTGCAAAGACAAATAGCACGTCGCCCGCTTCTTCTTCCGCGTGGTCTCCGTCCTGCTCCTGCAGGGCCTCCTGAAACTCCTGCCATTCTTCGCCCAGCTTAGCCAGCACGTCTTCGTCCTTATCCCAGTCGAAGCCGACCTTGGCCGCTTTTTCCTGAAGCTTATAGGCCTGCAGCAGAGACGGAAGTCCTTTGACGACGCCGTCCAGCATCTGGTCATGATGCTGGCGCTTTTCGCCCTGCTTTAATCTATCCCAGTTTAACACACTCTCACCCTTGTTTTCAAGGCTTTTTTCGCTAAAAACGTGGGGATGGCGGCGAATCATCTTTTCCGTAATATCGCGGACGATATCCTGAGCGGAGAAAAGCCCTTCTTCTTCGCCGATGCGGGAGTGAATGACGACCTGATACAGCACGTCGCCCAGTTCTTCCCGCATTCCCGCGTCGTCGCCCTGGTCGATGGCGTCGAGCATTTCGTATACTTCTTCCAGTAGGAACCGGCGCAGAGTCCGATGGGTCTGGGCAATATCCCACGGGCAGCCATTCGGGCCGCGCAGCCTGGCCATGACGTCTACGATAGGCGCCATATCGAAGGGCATGTGCCCCTGCGCCGCTTCCTCCTTCAGCGCGTCATCGATCATCTGGCGGACTTTTTCGGCCATAGCCGGTCCGCCCGGCACGGTATGCACGACATCTCTCACATACGACGTCTTGACTAAATAGTCCACGACAGGCCGGTACGTTTCTTCAAACGAACGCTCCCAGCCAGCCGCATCCGTCCCTAACGGAATGATTTCAATAGTTCCCATGACGTATCCCCCTTTCAGGCTTTTTCCAAGTTATTTTTCCAGCCTGCCGAGCAGCGATGACACCTTCGCGCCTACGACAGGCACGCGGCGAAGATCGTCGGCGGCGACGGCGCGGAATAAAAACAAACAGAGGATATATATGGCTCCGGCCGCGCTGATCGCGGCGAGCGTTGCCCCCGTATTGCCCAAAAACAGCAATAATCCGTGATATGCAAACCAGGCCGTCCCGGCCATAGCCGCAGCCGACAGGAACAAGCGGGCAACATATCCCCACTGCACGTGGTACGCAATGAGCCGATGGGCAAAATACAAATTTAAAATCGTCGCCACGGCTAAGTCGATATTCGTAGCCCAGGCCGCACCGACTTCCCCCAGCCAGGGAATCGCCGTCAAATGCCAGCTGAATAAGATTTTAAATACAGCGGCAACGGCCATGTTGAGCAAAGGAATGGCCGTATGCCCCATGCCTTGGAGCAGGCCGCTCGTAATCTGCTGCACGCCGATAAAAAAGACGGATATGGACAGCACGCAGATAGCCGGGCCGGCCTCAGGTGTCGCGTAGAGCATCTGCGAAATCGGCACGGCCAATACGGCCAGGCCGCAGCAGCTCGGCACCGTGATGATGTTGGCGATGCGCATAGCCGTATGGGCCCGCTTCAAGACCAGATCAGTCTGTCCCTTGGAATAGGCTGCCGAAACGGCCGGCACCAGGCTCGTCGCCAGGGAAATCGTCAATATCGTCGGCAGCTGGACAAGGCCGTTGGCCATGCCGGTGAGATAGCCAAACAGCGTCGTCGCCTCGTGTATCGTATATCCGGCCGCCTCCAGCCGCTGCGGCACGATAAACAGGTCGATGCTCGCTACGGCCGGCAGCAGCATGTTCGCCGCTGCGACGGGGACGGCCAGGACGGCAAGCCGCCGGATAACCGAAACGGCCCGGCATGGCGCAAACTGCCCCTCGTCAGCCGGCAAGGGCGCGCGGCTGTGACGGTAATACAAGAAGGCTATGACAGCCAATCCGGCCGCCGCCCCCGGCACGGCGCCGAAGGTAGCGCCAGCCGCCGCGATTTCCAATCCGTACGGAAACAGCAGCCAGGCCAGGACAAGCATCGTGCACACGCGGACAAACTGATCGACCATCTGCGACACTGCCGTCGGCGTCATGAGCTGCAGCCCCTGGAAGTAGCCGCGGAAACAGCACGTTACGATGGAAATTGTCAGGGCCGGCGCGAGCACCAGCAGGGGCAGGTACGCCCGGTCATCGCGGACCAGTCCGTAGGCAATCAGGGCCTTCGCCCCAAAAGCCATGACGACGCCGCAGCCTAAGGCTGCCAAGGTCATGACGGCCAGGGTAATATGGAAAATACGCTTGGCGCCGCTGTAGTTCCCTTTAGCCGTCTGTTCGGCTACCATGATGGAGACGGCAATCGGTATACCCGCGCCGGCAATGCTGAGAAATAAGATATACAAGGGATAGGCCATCTGATATAAGCCGATGCCTTCGCCTTCCAACAGCCGGGACAACAGGATGCGGTTCGCGCCGCCGAGTATCTTTACGACGATACCGGCGACGGTCAGAACCATAGCGCCTTGCAAAAAAGAAGTTTTACTCAAGGGGATTCCCCTTTCTCAGCTTCGAAAACGTAGTCAGCAGCTCAGCGAGCAGCGTCAGTATATCCGGCGTATTAGCCAGGGACACGCGCAGCATCAGCGGATTCCCCGGCACGGGCCGCACGCGGCGGCGCAGGGACAGATCCAGCTGATTCGCCTTGGGAAGCAGGTTTGGGTACTGCCATTTGAATTCCAGCACGTCCCGCTTCTGCGAAATCAAGACGATGTGCTGCTCCTGGGCCTGCAAGCGCAGTTTCGTCGCCTGTAGCAGCGTCTGCACGGGCTTCGTCGGCTTGCCGTATCTATCTTCCAGTTCCGCCGCCAGGGCGTTGAGTTCCTCTTCAGTCCGCAGCAGGGCCATGCGCTGGTACATTTCGATTTTCTGGCCGCCGTTGCTGATATACTCGTCGTCAATAAACGCGTCGACATGGATTTCCATAACCGTATCCTGCCGTTCCGGCTCGGCGGGCTTGCCGGACTGGGCCTTGGCAATGGCCTCTTCCAGCATATGGCAGTACATGGCGAACCCGACGCTGGCAATGTTGCCGTGCTGTTCCCGGCCCAGCAGGTTGCCGGCGCCGCGGATTTCCAAATCCCGCATGGCAATCTTAAAGCCCGATCCCAGCTCTGTAAATTCTTTAATAGCCTGCAGCCGTTTTTCTGCCACTTCCGACAGCACCTTATCGCGGCGGTACAGGAAGTAGGCGTAGGCCATGCGATGACTCCGGCCGACGCGGCCGCGCATCTGGTACAGCTGGGACAAGCCGAAATGGTCGGCATCGTACACGATAATCGTATTGGCGTTGGCCACGTCCAGCCCATTCTCTACCAGACTGGAGCACAGGAGCACGTCATATGTTCCTTCGTAAAAATCAAACATGATCTGCTCCAGCAGCGTGCCCGCCATCTGGCCGTGGGCGATGCCGATGGTGATATCTGGCAGCAGGGCCTGCAGCTCGTCCTTCATCGTCTCGATGGACTCGACGCGGTTATAGACGAAAAATACTTGTCCGCCCCGCCGTTTTTCACGCATGACTGCGTCGCGGACGATACGGGCGTTGTATTCCGTCACATAGGTCTGCACCGGCAGGCGGTCCGTCGGCGGCGTCTCGATAATGCACATTTCCCGCAGGTTGACCAGGGACATGTGCAGCGTCCGGGGAATCGGCGTCGCGCTCAAGGTCAGCACGTCGATATTGGCGGCCCAGGCCTTCCATTTTTCCTTCTGGGCCACGCCGAAACGCTGCTCTTCGTCGACGACGAGCAGTCCTAAGTCTTTAAATTTTACCTTCTTATTCAGCAGGCTGTGCGTGCCGATGAGGACGTCGACGTCGCCGCGGAGCGTACGGGCCAATATATCCTTCTTTTCTTTATACGAGCGGAAGCGGTTCAGCACGTCGCAGGCTACGCCGAAGGGTCCGAACCGTTCGCTGAAGGTCTGAAAATGCTGCTGGGCTAATACGGTCGTCGGCACGAGGACGGCGACCTGCTTGCCGCCCATGACGGCCTTGAAAATGGCCCGCATAGCTACTTCTGTCTTGCCGAAGCCTACGTCGCCGCAGACGAGGCAATCCATGGGAAAGGGCTTTTCCATGCTCTTCTTGATCGTCTGGACGGCCCGCAGCTGGTCGTCTGTTTCTTCATAGGGAAAGGCGTCTTCAAATTCCTTTTGATAGGATGTATCGGCCGGAAAAGCGTATCCCGGAACGATTTCCCGCTTAGCGTACAAAGCGACGAGCTTTTCCGCCAAATCGGTAATCGATTTCTGGGCCTTTTTCCGCACCTTCTGCCATTCGTTGCCGCCCATTCGGTGCAGCTTCGGAGTCGTCCCTTCATTTCCGATATAGCGCTGCAGCAGTTTCAGCTGATCTGTCGGCACGTACAGGATATCCTGGCCGGCATAATGGATTTCCAAATAGTCCTTATGCACGCCGTCCAGCTCGATGGTCTTAATGCCTTCGTACCGGCCGATGCCGTGGGACTCGTGGACGACGTAGTCGCCGGGCTTCAGGTCCGTAAATACGTTGATTTCCTGTCCCTTGGCCGCATGATGGCGGAGGCGGCGCTTTTGCATGCCGTATACGTCCCGCTCGGCCAAAACGACGAGCTTGGCGTAGGGAAGCTCGAAGCCGCTGCGGATTTCGCCGTCTGCTGTGTACACGGCCCCTTTCTGCAAGGGTTTGTCTGCGGCATACAACTGCGGCTCCACGTCCTGCTGACGGAGCCAAGCTGTCAAAGACGCCGTCCGCTCGCGGCTGCCCAATACGAAGAGAACCGTATTGCCGTTTTTCTGCCAGTGGCTCAGCTCATCCTTCAGCAGGGTAAACTGCTTTTGAAAGCTTGCCATCATCTTTGCGGCGAAGCTCGACGAAGAGTCAGCCGGCATGTCCGGCACGGATTGGGCCATAAGGGACAGCATGATTTGACTAGCCGCCCGTTCTGCCGTCACAGCCTTCTGCCAGGGACAGAGGCGGCCTTTATAATCGTCGGACTCCTTCAAAAGCTTTTTCAGGCTTTCCCGTATCCGGTTGGGCTCGTCCCAGATTATGACGCCGTCGCCGATGTAATCGAGAACCGTGCAGGCCCGTTCGTCCTGTTCTTCTTCCAGTGAAATCGGCAGCAGGCGGACCTGTTCCACCGCTTCCTTCGACTTTTGGCTGTTGACGTCGAAAAAGCGCAGGCTGTCTATGTCGTCGCCGAAAAACTCGACGCGCAGCGGGTCCTGCTGGTTGACCGCATATATATCAATAATATCGCCGCGAACGGAAAAATGACCGCGCCGCTCGACGAGATCGACTCGCTCGTACCCGCCGTCTACGAGACGCTGCAGGAGCATGTCCCGTTCATACTCCGCGCCGGTCTTTATATCGACTGCGCCGTCGTCAATGCGCTGCGGCGGCAGTACATACTGAAAAGCTTCCTCCGCCGTCGCCAATACGACGCCGGGCCGGCCTTCGCGCAGAAAACCGAGAACGCGCATCTGCTGCGCCGACCGTTCGATGCTCTTCGCCGTCGTCGTAAAGACGGCTTTGTCGACAAAAGGAAAATCCAAAACCGCCATGTCGGGCAGCCAGAACTGCAAATCGGTCTGCCAGGCCGCGGCCTGTTCTTTTCCCGGCACGACGAGCAGCGCCGGCCCCTTTATGTCTGCCAGCGCGTTTCCCGTAAAGGCGCTTTTTGCCGAGCCGCCCAGCCCGTAAATGCTGTGCCGCCCGGGCAGATGAAACTGCTCTGCCGCCTTTTTAATATTTTCATCGTCATTCATCCATTGAAATACTTGATTCATTGCTTGACCTCATAGAAAATGGGGCTTTAGACAGTACGCTAAAGCCCTATTTAGTAATGTTTTACGTTGTCTTACTATATACACGGTTTGTATTATATCATATTTTCCGGCTAAACGCATAGGCATGACTTGCCGGGATTACCGGTCTTTCTTGAGAAGCTCCCATATATCGGCGTCTTCCAGCTCTTTTTCTGCCGTCTGCACCTTGACATCGCGGCGTATCTGCGGCAGCAGACGGTATAAGTTATCGCCAGGGCAATCCGTCGCGTTCACGTCGTGATGGCCTTCGATCGTCGTAACGCCCGCCTCGATATCGTATACGCGGCACAGAAACACCAGGAGCCGCTCCAGCGAGGCAAGCTGTTCAGCCGTCGGCCGTTCCGTATCAAAATTCCCCGTTACGTTGATGCCGACTGTGTCGAAATTATGGCCCTGAGCATGGGCTCCTACAGCAGCCAATGGACGGCCTCGTTCAATCGTACCGTCCTTTCGGATGACGTAATGATAGCCGATACCGGCCCAGCCCTTCGCCAAATGGGCCTTGTGAATAGCCTCTGCCGACGTGTCGCCGGACGGCACGCCTACATGATGAATGACGATCCCTTTCGTATCGGGCCGCACCAGAAGCGGTTCGGCAAAGGAAAAATTCGTTTCGACAACAGGAATGTCTTCAGCCGGGCTTCTGTCAGCAGCGGAATCATATCGGCGCATTTCTTCTTTTCCGCTAGCAGACGGCAACTTTCCTTTGTCCGGAATGGCTTGTACTACCTCTGTCTGTACGGCAGCTGCATCTGCCGGCTTCGCCTCAGCACCGGCGACAGTTAAAACTCCCAGCCAGCAGATACAGCAAACCAGCACGCGTATATAAAATTTCACCTGTCTCATAGGCATACGTCCCCGCCTCTGTCCTGAATGATGCGGCACAGCCCGTCGAACGTAGCCTGCGGCGCAGGATGACCGTATTGCCCCAAGCGAATATGCGGCTTAGCCCGTCCGTGATAATCGCTGCCAATCGTAGCCAGCAAATCGTGCTCGTTAGCAATAGCTGCATAAAAAGCCGCCGTATCGTCGTCGTGATAGCTGCAGTACGCTTCGATGCCGTCTATGCCTTGAGCGATTAAGTCTTCCGCTATGTCCCGATTTTGCTTCATATTCGCTCCCGGATGGGCCAGCACGGCAACGCCGCCGTGTTCCTGTATGATGCAGACGGCTTGGGAGAACGGCATGAGGACCATAGGAACGAAGGCCGGCCCTCCCTGGCCGCAGAAATCCCAGCCGAAATTGACATACGGTGCATTGCTGCGAGCGCCGCCGGGCCGGTAGGGGGCCAGCAGGGGATTCCCGTCATTGCGCGGGTCTTCTAACGCCGTTTTAGCAATATTGACCGAAGCGACGACGCCGCTGGAAGCCATGTCCCATATGGCCTGCCGATCCAGATAAATGCCTAACCCTTCGACGGCATCGAGGACCTTTTCGGAAATAGCCAGCCGCTGGGCGTGCAGATCCTGTTCCAATTCGGCAAAGACCGGAGCCTGATAGCGAATGCCATATCCCAGCAAATGGAAATTCTTGCCCTTATGCTGACAGCTGATTTCGATTCCCGGAATAAAGGACAGCTGCAAGGCTGACGCCGCGGCTTTTGCCTCGTCCAGAGCGCCTACGGCGTCGTGATCCGTAACGGCTGCCGCCCGCAGACCGGCGTCAGCGCATTGCCGCATCAAATCAGCCGGCTCAAACTCCCCATCCATGCTGTATTTCGTATGCATATGCAAATCAAGCCATGTTTCCACTATGTACCATCCTTCCAATCTCATATATCAATTTATATCTGAATACTAAAATGACACCGTAGATAGGTGTCATTTAGAAAACTATATTGAATTATAACAGCCTGTCTTTCTTTTCCAAAATTGCAGCAGCCGCCGAACAGGCCGGACAATCACAATATACAGCGCCCTTAGACTGAATATCTCTGGCATGGGCTGCAATAGCTTTCGCCGTTTCTTCGCCGAAAACCTGGACGCCGCCGTCTGATTCAGCAAACTGGATCAGCATGTCGATCGGCATGATATCCCCTTCCAGCTCGGCAATATACTTCTTCGTTTCTTCCGCTTCCTGGTCTGTCCCAACGGCATCAAGCCAAGCCTGGGCCGCGGCTTTCGCTTCCTGGCTGCATGACGGGGCGGCCATAAGCGCATGCGTCTGTTCTACTACAAAATCCAATATTTGCTTATCCATATACGGCACCTCTTTCTATAACGGAATATCCTTACGTATACCTATTATATCATATAACAAAAGAGAAAAAAGACAATTTACGCATATTATACAACAGCCAATCCCGGTATCATAGCCGAAGCCTTTGGACAATGCCATACAAAATGGCTAAGTGGGCCGGATAATACAGGTAAAATATATATTTCCTGCCGTTCGTTCCGCGCCGGCCGTTATATAACATTAAAAGAGGCAGTGCCGCTAAGGAAAAGACCTGAACGCCGCCCAGCTCCAGCGAAATACAGCACAGCCCGAACGTCAGAGCAGCCAGTTTCTGCGTCCTCGTCGTTCCTAGCCAAATCATGACGGGCGTAACGGCGCCGCAAAACCCATAATCTATAACAAAGCCCGGCACAAAGGAAGCATGACACAGAACATATAAGAAAACGAGGCTTCCTGCCGTTCCAAACATCGCCAGACAAGCGCTCCGTCGGACCTGACGGTACTGCATCACATAAGATAATCCGAAAATAAGGGCAATCGAACAGGCAAAGGTAATGAAAATAGATTGGTACAAATTACCATCGGCTATATAACTGACGACAGAGCACAGCAGTCCTACTCCCAAAACAGAAAGAAAGTATCGCTGCTTACGACGCGTATGAGCGCAGCCTTCGGCTACCATATAGGCAAAGATAGGATACGCTGCCCTGCCAATCATACGCAGCTCCATGCATCCGGGAAAGAAAAACACGCCTATATGATCGATGGTCATGGAAATCAAGGCCAGCCATTTCAGCGTCGTCCCGCTGATGCCGACACACAAGCCGTCCCAACAGCTTACCTCCCGCATCTTCTTCCCTCCCTCATGAAAACATCAGCTTCACCATCGTCTCACAGTTTCCACCTACTTATTCTGCAATATATACGCTAATAACGCCCGGCAGCCCATATCGACATCTTCATAGGTCTTATCAAAATTCCCCGTATACCACGGGTCGGCTACTTCGCGGTCAAGTCCGGCAAAGGACAAGAGAGAGTATACCTTGCCGTCATCGTCTGGCCCGCAAATGCGGCGAATTTCATAATCGTTTTCCCGGTCAAAGCCGACAATATAATCGTACGCCTCGTAATCGGCCTTGGTAATCTGCACGGCCTTGCGCTTCGTAAAAGGAATCCCCTGCTCGCGCAGCTTCTCCTTCGTTCCCCAATGAGTATCGTTGCCAATCTCTTCCCGGCTCGTCGCCGCCGAAGCAATATAAAACGAATTGGCAATCCCCCGCTGCCGCACTAATTCCTTCATGACAAACTCCGCCATGGTAGATCTGCAAATATTGCCGTGGCAGACAAAAAGCACCTTTATCATCTATGATCTCCTCCTGAAGTCAACATATTATACTTGATAAAAAACATTGAGCCGTCACTGTAACCTGCTGCATGTATTGAGAATAGCATATCATATTTCTGATTGTCAAACGATTGTCATTGCGCTCTATGCTAACTATATCTTTCAGCAAAATAATAATTGCCATAAAAAATACTGTCCAGGTTAAGCTGAACAGTATATGAGTCGGCGATATGCAGTTGTGAATGCGACAACGTTTTACGAGTCTTCGTAGACACGCACGCGCAGCGTCAGGCCTCGTTCCTGGCATATGGCCCGGCACTTGGCGATTTCTTCGCTGTCTTCGACGTGATCGACGACGGTTAGGACGACGTTCGGCACGTATTGCTTGCATCGCTGAGCGAACTGCAGCATGGCGTCATAGGACTGTATGCCGAAGCGGCTGCGCGTCAATTCCAAATAGCGTTCCTTATTGGATGCGTTCAAACTGATAGAAATGGTATCGAGGAGGCCCTTAAAATCCGGTGCCGTATCGCGGCCATAGGACAGGTCAGACAGGCCGTTCGTATTCAGCCGCGTCAGCACATCGGAATGGGTCTGCTTTACATAAGCCAGCAAATTCTTTAAATCTTCCAGCCGTTCTGTCGGTTCGCCGAATCCGCAGAATACGACTTCGCCCACGTAGTCCCACGGCGCAGCGTCGAGCAGGGCCTTTGCGTCGGCAACAGTTGGTTCTTTTTTTAGCCACAGCGTCGTTTCTTCGGCCATCTTCTTCATGCTGCGCAGACAAAAGGTGCACGAGCAAGTGCAGCGGTTGGTCAGGTTCACGTATATGGCGCGTTTTCCTTCAGGCTGGCGTTTTAAGCTTTCTTCGAGAGTGATATATTCTCCCTTGTCATAAGCATACACTATCATGAGTATTTCCTCCCTACTTCAATTCTGTCAAAAATTCTTCAAAAGCCAAGCCGCAGTTGTGCGGCAAGTCTAATTCTTCCGTGTATATCATGGTCTTAGTGATGAAATCGGCGGCCGTACGGACGGCTTCTGTCAGCGGACGGCCCTGCACGACGATGCCTGACACGATGCCGGCGAAAACGTCGCCCGTTCCCGATCGGTCGCTGCCGATTTTCTTTGTCTTCAGCAGCTGCGGCTCTGCGCCGCGTTCATAAATATAATTGCCGATGTCTTCCCCGCAGTGAATCCCCGTAATGACCAGTTTTCCCGGCCCTAACCCCGATAATGCTCCGGCCATATCGCGCAGCTCTGCCAGCGTGGTACGGCCATCTTCAGGATAAGGAATCTGTAAAAGTCGGCATGCTTCGGTCAGGTTCGGCGTGATGACATCGGCATAGGGCAGCAGATGCCGCATGCCGCGGCACAGTTCTTCTGTATACGAGGAATAGAGCTTGCCGTAATCCCCCATGACAGGATCGACGATGACCGTCGTGCCCTCTTTCTTAAAGGTCCGCAAAAAGTCCAGCACCAGCTCGATTTGCTGCACCGAACCGAGAAATCCCGTCGATATGCCGTCAAAGGTCAAATTGTTTTCCTTCCAATTTTCCATGTACGGCTTCATTCGGTCCGTATAATCGTCAATATAGTACGTCGGAAATCCCGTATGAACCGACAAGATCGCCGTCGGCAATACGCAGGCCTGTATTTTCAGCGCCGAAATAATCGGCAGTTCTACGGCGACGGAACAGCGTCCGTATCCTGTCACGTCGTTGATCAAGGCAATTTTTTTCTGATGCTTCATACGCTACCTCGTTTCCCTAAAGACACGCCGCCGCCTTTTGCAATGCCGCTCCGACGGCCACGGCCGCCGCGACGTTGACAATGCCTTCGCCGATAAGTCCCGGCGTCATGAGCAAGCCGGCTCCGGCGCTGCCGTATAATAAGGCGCCTGACCCGGCATAGGCAATGACCATCCACAGCGCCGATACAGAAAAGGCCAGCAGCATCCGCATAGACAAGACCGAGGGCCCTTCTCCCTCTGCGGGTATCGCAGCCATACGGAAAACTATCTCTACCATGACCCATTTGATGACCAGCGTCGGAAGAATCCATATGGGGAATCCGCCTAACAAGTCAGAAAAGGCCGAGCCGATAGATGCGGCGAATCCAGCCTGACGGCGCGGAAGAAACAGGATCAGCAGAAAAATAACGGCGTCGCCTAAGTGCGCATAGCCAAAGGGAATGGGAATACGCGGCATAAACGTCATCATAAATACGACAGTCATACAAACGGCAGTCATGCAAAGTGATTTTGTCGAAACAGGTTGTTGTCTTCTTGCTGTATGCGAATACATAACGCATCCTTCCTTTCGGTCTCGACGCCGGCACAAGACGATGTTCTTTAATCTGTACCTAATTCTATTACAATAAAATATCATAGTAAATAGGACAGATTGCGTTTTTTCTGTCAAATTACTTAGACATCCCCATATTTTTTGTTTTTGCTGCCAAAAAGCATACAAAAAAAGGCCCTGATCAGAGCCTTTTTCATGAATATCGTTATACTTCTTCGGGATAAGTCAATCCCCATTGCCGCCGCAGCGTCGTCATGGTTTCCATCACGTCGGCCGTATACTGCAAATACATGGCATTGCCTTCGCCTGCTGCGGCTTGCTCCATGTGCAGGATTTCATAACATAAAGCCATGTCCGTATGGCCGGCTTCTATGATTTCCTGGCGGCCGTCGTCTGTATACGTAACGACAGCCTTACTGCCGCGGGGATAATCATAGATTTCTATATATCCCCTGTCGAAAACGGCCGTGCCCCGCTTAGGCTGCTTGGCATGAAGGGATAAGGATAATATAGCCATTTCTCCCGCTTCATTCTGCAGGAGGATACCGGACTGCTCGTCTACGCCGCTCGGCGCTAAGGAGACCTGCGAAAGGACCTGCGTCGCCTTGGACGATAAAAACCAGCGGGCAAAGGCCAAGGCGTACACGCCGATGTCGAGGAGCGCGCCGCCAGCCAGTTCCTTACTGAAAAAGCGATTGGTCATATCGTACGGCTTATAGCTGCCGAAGCTGGCCTGCACCAGGCGCAGCCGGCCTAACGCTCCCCCTTCGAAGCGCTTCCGCAGTTCTTCATACAAAGGCATGTGATATAATGTCATGCCTTCGGCTAAAATGCAGCCATTTTCCTGTGCCGCTTCCATGGCCTGGTTCAGCTCGCCGCTGTTGAGGGTAATGGCCTTTTCACATAAGACGTGCTTTCCCGCTTGCAGCGCCGGCAGGATGTATTCGATATGACGATTATGGGGCGTGGCGATATAGACGATGTCTACGTTGGGATCGTGCGCCGCGTCTTCCGGCCGGTCGTACACCGTTTCTATGCCGTACTGCCGGGCAAAGGCTGCGGCCTTCTCCTGGGTCCGGTTCCCTACGCCGTATATGCGGCCGCCGAGGCGTTCCGCACCTTGGGCAAATTCATGGGCGATAGTACCACAGCCGATTATCGCCCAGTTATACCGCAGTTGATTCATGACGACCTCCTATACCCATTCCAACGCCAAATTTACGCCGGCTTCCCTGACCGGCACGACGTCGGCTAAGGCGCGCTTCGACAGGAAATCACAGCAGTGGGCAGCGTAGACGACGCCGGGCTGAAGGGCCTTAAAATAGGCGACGGTCTGCTCCAATACATCTGGATCCGGATTCATCAAATGGAATCCGCCGATGACGGCGGCAATCCGCTCGTCCCGGCAGACGCGCTTAGCCTGCTCGATAATATTGCAGATACCGGCATGAGAGCAGCCGGCAATGACGACCAGCCCCTCTTCCGACCGATAGGCCAGCGCCGTGTCGTCGCAAACGAAATCGCTTTCCCACTGGCCGCCGACCTTCGTCTTGCCGATAGGACGATGGCCTTCAAAAGAATTGGTCTTTTCGATTTCTCCCAAATACGCCAGCTTAGGGCTGAGCCATAAGGGCTGCTTTTCCAAGCGCAGGGCGAAAACGCCTGAAAGGGCTTCAGCCGTCATTGGCGAGCCGATGTCCAGCGTTCCGACGCGTTTGGGAGCAAAGGCCGCCGGATGGGCCAGCAGGGGCACGCCGTAGCGTCCCAGCTTCTCATACCATTCGTGCAGATACAGCAGGCCCCGCGTGTGGTCGTTATGGCCGTGAGAAATGACGACGCCGTCGAGGGCATGCATCGGCAGATTCATGGAAAAGGCATTTTTCAGGAATATATCTGAATAGCCGGCGTCAAACAGCCATGTCTTGCCGTCTTCTTCCAGATAGTAGGAAAGGCCGGGCTCGCCGACGTAGTACTGGTCGATAAAGGTATAATTGTCTACTAATATTCGCAGCTTCACAGGCGTTTCCTCCTAGCAGGACAACAAATCCGACACGAGCTTGACGCAGTCCGCCGCATCCTTCGAATAGCCGTCGGCGCCGATTTCATCGGAAAAGCTGGCCGTTACGGCGGCTCCGCCGATGATGATCTTGCCGCCGTAGCCCTTCGCCGCCGCTTCGGCGATGACGTCCTTCATGCGCATCATCGTCGTCGTCATCAAGGCCGATAAACCGATAATCGAAGCCTTTTCTTCCAGCGCCGCGGCAACGATGGCCGAAGCGGGCACGTCTTTTCCCAAATCAACGACGCGGTAGCCGTAGTTGCGCAGCATCAGGCCGACGAGGTTCTTGCCGATGTCGTGGACGTCGCCTTCTACCGTCGCGATGACGACCGTAGCCGATTCTTTCTGGCCTTTCCTTTCAATAAGCGGCTCGAGCAGGGCAATAGCCCGTTCCATAGCGCTGGCACTGGCGATGAGCTGGGGCAGGAAATACACCTGCTGGTTGTACAGCTCGCCGACGCGGTTAATGGCCGGAATCAGGAGCTCGTCGATAACCTGCTCCGGCGACATGCCCCGAGCCACGGCTTCTTCAGCATAGCGGACAGCGGCGTCGCGTTCCCCGTCGAGGACGGCTTGATATACTGGATCGGCAGCCGCTTTGTCGGAAGAGAGGATGGCAGCTTGCCCTCCAGTTGCCTGAGAGCGTTGTGCCGTTTCCGCTTCCTGCCGTTTCCGCTCTTCTTCCTTTGCGGTAAAATACTGCATCCGCTTGATATACGCCATATCGCCGCCCTCTTTATTCATGAGCATATTCGATGCCGCGGCGACGTTCATGAGCATGTCCTGCGACGGATTGGCAATCGCCATGGTCAGGCCGCTGGCAATCGCCATCGCCAAAAAGGTCATGTTGACGTAGGCCCGGCCAGGCAGGCCGAAGGAAATATTGGATAAGCCGCATACCGTCGGCAGGGCCAGGCCGTGTTTGCAGTGGACAAACGTCGCCAGGCAGTCGAGAGCCGCTGACGGCGCTGCGCCGACAGTGGCGACTAAGCCGTCGACGACGATATCTTCTTTCGTAAAGCCCTGGGCGTAGGCCTCGGCCAACAGGGCATCCAATACGGCATGCTTTTCTTCTAGCGAAGCGGGGATGCCTTCGTCCGACAAGGGCAGGGCGATGAACATGGCTCCGTATTTTTTGGCAATCGGCAGGAGCTTGTCGATCTTCTCCCGTTCAAAGGAAATAGAATTGATCAGGGCACGGCCGGGATATATGCGCAGCGCTGCTTCAATGACCTCAGGATAGCTCGAGTCGATGCTCAGGGGCAATCCCGATACGGCCGTGATTTCATAAATAGCCTTGACCATCATAGCCTTTTCGTCGATGCCGTTCGTGCCCATGTTGACGTCGAGAATCGCCGCTCCGTTCTGTTCCTGTTCCCTAGCCATTTGGCGGACTAACGACAGCTTCCCTTGGCGCAGTTCCGCCTGCAGGGCCTTCTTCCCCGTCGGATTGATGCGTTCGCCAATGATTTGAAAGGGCCCGGATAAGGAAATTTCCGTCACCTGCCGTTCCGAGGCAAGTATACGGCGGCGTACGGCCCGAATCGGTCGGGGCGGCATATCCCGTACGGCGCCGCTCAAAGCTTTGATGTGTTCCGGCGTCGTGCCGCAGCAGCCGCCGACGATGCGGGCCCCCGCTTCGACGAGAAGCTTGCCGTCACAGCCAAATTCTTCCGGCGTCATGCGGTACACTGTCCGGCCGTCTTCCAATTCCGGCAATCCCGCATTGGGCTTGGCCAGCAAGGGAATATCGGCGTAATCGTACATCGTCCGAATCATAGCTGCCATGTCTTCCGGTCCCGTCGAGCAGTTCACCCCGACGGCGTCGACGCCGAGAGACTGGAGCACGACGACGGCTGCTTCCGGCGGCGTACCGTACAGGGTACGGCCGTCTTTTTCAAAGGTCAGGCTGGCCATAATCGGCAAATCGCAGATTTCTTTAATGGCCAGCACGCAGGCCCGCGTTTCCTGGAGGCTCATCATCGTTTCGACAATGAACAAGTCGACGCCGCCGTCATACAAGGCCTTCGCCTGCTCTTTATAGATAGATACTAATTCGTCAAACGTCAGCTCGCCCATCGGATAGAGCTGCTGCCCCGTCATCGTCATGTCGCCGGCAACATAGGCCTTGCCCTGGGCCGCTTCCTTGCAGAGGGCGACGAGTTCTCCGTTTATCTGCGTCAGCTTGTCTTCCAGACCATATTCGGCCAGCTTCAGCCGGTTTCCCGTAAAGGTCGGCGCATAGAGGATCTGCGTCCCTGCCTCCACGAAGCGGCGCTGCAAATCCAGCAGGGCTTCCTTATGTTCCAATATCCACTGCTCCGGGCATACGCCGACAGGCATGCCGGCTTGCTGCAAATTCGTCCCCGTCGCCCCGTCCAGGACTACGATTCCCTGCTCCAGCAGGCGGCGAAATTCTTCTCGTGTCATTTTCATTACCCCTTATATATACATAACGCCGTAGCGTTAAAAATTCATGTGTTCGATGTATGCCGACTGAAAAAAGTCGTTATTGGCCAGTATGACCTCGCCGGCATGACGGCAGATTTTCTTCATATCGTCCAAAACCGATTCGTCTGCCAGTACGGCGGCAGCGCCGGCCAGGGACGTATTGCCGGCCGCTGCCGTCTTATGAACCAGCTGCGGCGGCAGCAATCCAATGGCCGCGGCCTTGGCCGGCTGCAAATAATAGCCGAACCCTCCGGCAATATACACGCGGTCTATATCTTCGCAGGTCATCCGTTCTTCGTAGAGAAGGGTCTCAATACCGGCACGGATGGCGCTCTTTGCTAACTGAACCTCGCGGATATCCTTCTGCGTCATGACGATTTGCTCACAGTCCAGCGTCGTCGCTAAAGGAAAGCCCCGCCGAAAATACGGTTCTTTCAGCTTGCCCGTCGTATCGACAAGACCTGTTTCGATGAGGCCTGCCAGGGCCTCGATAACGCCGGTACCGCAGATGCCGACAGGCGGCGCGCCGTCAATAGTCCGCACTTTCGGCCGGACGCCGTTCATCGTTACACCGCAGATGGCCCCGGGTACACTGGCCGTTCCCCATTGCAGGCTTCCTCCTTCCAGGGCCGGACCGGCAGCCGTCGCCGTCGTCAGGAGTCCCTCTTCGCTGCGCAGAACCATTTCGCCGTTCGTCCCTAAATCGATCAGAAGCGTCGTTTCTTCTGACTTCATGAGGCTGCAGGCCCAAATACCGGCCGTTATATCGGCCCCTACATAGGTGCTGATGCAGGGGAGCAAGGCGACAGGCTGATTGGAAAACCCGTCGTACTCGCCGAATACGTCCTTCCACGAGTACCAATCTCCGCCCAAAGATACGGGACGAAACGGCCAGGAACCTAACCCGCCGCAGTCCCAGCCCATCAGCAAATGGAGCATCGTCGTGTTGCCGGCAACGGCAGCCTTCAGGCAGCGGTCTTTGGCCTGCGGATATGTATCCCACATCTGGTGAAACATCTGCTGCAAATCATGGCAGACGGCCTTGCGAAGCTGAGGCCCCTTGCCGTCCTTCGCCGCCTGTATGCGGCTGACGACGTCGGCACCGAAGGCCCGCTGGCTGTTGGCCGCCGTAATCGTATGAACCGTGCGTCCTGCCGTCGTATCTACCAAGGAAAGGGCCAGCGTCGTCGTGCCGATATCGACGGCCAGACCGTACGAGTGTCCGATATCCGCTTCATAATCGTCGCCGTCGCGGCCAAGAGCCGCCAGAACTCCGCGGTTCCTCTTAGGAATCACAATCTGCACATCTTCTGACGGTACGGCTTTACAGGCCAGCCGCCAGCCGGCAGCTAAATCGGCAGGCGTAAACAGTTCGCGGTCCTCCGGCGATACGGTGACCATTCCTTCTGCGACGCGGACGCGGCATTTTCCGCACCGGCCCGTTTCACCGCAGGGAAAGCTGTCCATATATCCCTGCTGCCGCAGCCATCGGCTGATACGCATGCCCTTGGGACAACGAATATACTCTTCCTGCGTCTCTTCCTTCCGCAAGGCGCAGGACGCATTGCCGCAGCGCCGGCAATCGTGTTCTATATGAAATACGTCCGGGTCGTCTGTCAATTCATATAAAATTGCCATGGATTTCTCGGGCTGCAGCATATGATGCTCCGTCAGGGTCACGCCTAAGGTACGTCCGGCTTCGACGGCCTGCACCGCCTGTTCCTGCAGGGAAAAGCCGCAGTCCACGCCGGCCTCATGCCGACTGGCTATGCCGCAGCCCTTTTCACGGCAAAGGCCCCGTATCGCTTCGCCCAGCTGCCGTTCGAAAGAAAACAGACAGCTGTCCGCCATGGCGCTGAACAGGACGGCCTCCGAATACTCCTTGCGGGCGACGTACATAGCACTCTGCCGGCTCACGGCAGCCCCTATAGTCAGGACGGCGTACAATCCCATACGCCCCTGTCCGTCGTCGGCAAAGGCCAGGGCGACTTTCGGCCGGACAACCTGACGGACGGGGCGCTCCAGCTCGGCAAACAAGGCCTTGCCCTGGGCCTGACTGGCCTCGTCCTTTCCATATCCGGCCAAAGCCAGGGATGCCGCGGCGTCAGGCCGAATATCTCGTCCTGCAATGATGCGAATATCCTTCACGGCTCAGTCTCCTTCGTTCCACATGATAACCGCCATATGGCGGCCCGTCTGTTCGCCGGCCTTGCTGGCTTTTCGGTACGAGAAAAAGAGGTCGTCGCGGCAATAGGTGCAAAGGCCTGCGTCTTCCAAATGCTCCGCCCGAATGCCGGCGCGCAGCAGAAGCAGCCGATTTGCCTTCGGCAAATCGAAATAGTATTTATTCCCTGCCGGCCGGGTCAGTTCCTTCATCTCCAAGGGCGAAAACAGCTTAGCAAATGCATCGACGACTTCCTGCCCTACTTCAAAGCAGCAGGGCCCGATAGCCGGCCCTATGGCGGCCAGCACGTCATCCGGCTCCGTGCCGTAGGCCTCGCCCATGCGCCGCAGCGTCTCCGCCGCGATGTTTCCCGCCGTTCCCCGCCAGCCGCCGTGACTTACGGCGACAGCATGGTGCACGGGATCGCAGAACAGCAAGGGCGTGCAATCGGCGAAATTCATCGTCAGCGGCACGCCGGCTTCATCGGTCATCAGGCCGTCGCACGACGGAATCGCGCTCTCCCGCTCCAAGGCCCCCCGTCCCCGGTCGGCCCGTCCGGCCTGAACGACGTTGACGCCGTGTACCTGATTGCAGCAGATGATGTGTTCCGGCACGACGTGCAGAGCCGACAAATAGCGGCGGCGGTTTTCCAAGACATGCCGCGGATCGTCGCCGCTGGAAAAGCTCATGTTGAGAGACGCAAAGGGAGCGCCGCTCACGCCGCCCTTCCGAGCCGATACGGCGGCAGTCACATTAGGCAGCACCTTAAATATATCAAAGGTAATATAAAAAATACCGTTTTTTTCTTGCAGCATCGCAGTTCCTCCTTGCTGACATACAAGTGACATCGTTACCATTATACAGAAAAATACCTGAAAAAACCAGCTATTTACCTGCCTTCCCCATGGCAGCCGACGCCGTTCTCTTGTAGATGAAGAAGGCCAGCAACGCCGCAACGCCTTCCGCTATCCAAAAGCAGTGCCAAATACCGTCGGGGCCCCACAGGCTGACACAGACAAACGCTGCCGGAATGATGACGACGACGTAGCGCAGGAGGGAAATCAGCAGGGACGGTACGCCCTTCCCCAGTCCTTCAAGAGCTCCCGACGCCGTAACGGATAGGGCCGACACGATAAAGCCGCAGCTGATAATGCGCAGGGCCGACGCTCCGAGGCGTATCGTTTCGGGATTTTCCGTAAACCAACCTATGAGTACATCTGGAACAGCAAAGCAGACAACGGTTCCGCCGATCATGATGAGGCTGTTCAGCCCTAACGTCGTCCTATACAACGCGCCGACGCGGCCGTATTCCCCTGCGCCGAAGTTATAGCCGATAAGAGGCCGCACGCCCTGAATGATGCCGTTGGACGGCATATACAGAAAGGTCTGGAGTTTATAGTAGATGCCGAGGATGACGACGTATATCGGCGAAAAAGGCGCCAGCATACCGTTGAGAGCCGATACGAGCAGCGACGGCAGGCCCATATTGAGCACGGCGGGAATGCCGATGCCGTAGAGCCGCTTATCCAGCAGGGGATTCCATACCAAATAGGCCGATGAAATACGTACCTGCAGAGTCTTATACCGGCATACGGCAAGGTATACGGCCAGCGACACGGTCTGCCCCAGTCCCGTCGCCCAGGCCGCGCCGGCAATCCCCATAGCCGGAATGGGGCCGAAACCGAAAATCAAAATGGGATCGCCGACAATATTCGTCAGACATCCGCAGATAAGGGCTATCATCGTCACATTCATCCTGCCGACGGCTTGAAACATCTTTTCATAGGCCAGGCCGATGGTCAATATCGTAGAAAATCCAAAGACAATATAGGCATAGGTTAACCCCATGGATACGACAGCTTCGTCGTCGGTAAACATGCGCAGGAAAGACGGAATCAGGGCGAAGGTCACGGCTGTCAGCACGACGCCGTGGACGACGGACAGTACCATGCCGTGCGTCGCCGCCGTATGGGCCGTATCGTTCTGCTTAGCTCCCAGGCAGACGGAAATGACCGCATTCAGGCCGACGCCGAAGCCTATGCTCACGGCGTTGACGAAGTTCTGCATGGGAAATACGAGTGATACCGCAGTCAGGGCATCTTCGCTGATCATGGCGACAAAAAAGCTGTCGATAATGTTATATAATGAATTGACGATCATTGATACGACAGCCGGCAGCGACATAGACGCGATGAGCGGCAATATCGGTTTCTCTTTCATAAAGGTTTCGTTCATACAATTACCTCCTACACGCAAAAAAGCCGCACGACTGCATGACGACAATCGTGTGGCTAAAAGATGACAATGTCCGGAAAAGTCCACAGATGACTTTTAGTAGATTCGTATTGAATTAGATAAAAACGCTTTCCATTGCCAAGACAGCGGCTAAAAACACGACGTTTGCCGCCGTGAAAAAGGCCAAATACCGCAGAGGACGGCAATGAGCTGTTCCTAAGTAGGCCTTAAAAGAGATGATGCTGGCCATGGAAGCGATAATCGTACCCAAGCCGCCGACGTTGACGCCCAGCAGCAGTTCCTGCGCTGCATCCGTATAGGGAGCGAGGAGAACGACAGTCGGCACGTTGCTCAGAACCTGGCTGAGCAGTAAGGACAGCATAAATTCATGGCCCTGCAGCAGCTGAGCCGGGCCTGCCGCCATAATCGGCAGACGGCCGATATTGCCTACGCCGATAAATAGAAAGATGAACAACAAGAGCAGCTTGTAATCGACGTCGCGAAATACCTGCCTGTCCGCCAAAAGCAAGGCCGGGCAGACGATGAGAAACATCACCAGCGGCGTAATCAGGCGCAGGACAGCTAAGATACACACGCCGAACAACAAGGCAAAAACCAGTCCCTTTCGCCGCCCCATCGTCGGCGCCTCGCCGTCGGGCACGGAAACGGCCGCCTTGGGAATATAATACGTAACAGCCCACAGCAGCAGCCCGCTGAACGCCGTCAGCGGCCCCGTAATACGGAGAAATTCGGCTAAATTCATCTGATAATAGGAATAGATAAACAGGTTCTGCGGATTGCCGATAGGCGTTAGAATACTGCCCATATTCGCCGCAATCGTCTGAAAGGTCAGGACAAACAATAGCTGGTCTTCCATGCCTGCCGCCGAAAGTACGGCAATGGCCAGGGGCACAAAGATGATGAGCGACACGTCGTTCGTCACGGCCATGGAGAAAAAGAAGCAGCTGAATACGAAAAACTGCACGAGACGGCGCGCCGATACGGCTCCGGAAAACAATCGGCCGTAGGCATAGGTCAAGACGCCGCCGCGGCGAAAGCCGGCAATAATCGCCATCAGGCAGAACAACGTCGCCAGCAGCGGCGCGTTGATGCTCCCGACCAGCTGCTCCGGCGAAACGGGAACGGCAATCGTCGTCGCTAAGGCAAACAACGAAGCTATCGTCAAATCCGGATTTTGCCGCATATATAATTCTATCCGCTTCAGCGCGGCTATTCCCGGTACGGAAACCGACATGGCAACTCGTACTCGCTGCTGTACTTTCATTCGGCTTGTCTTCCTCCCTGCAATGATTTCTAGTAAGCTACTGTATTATAGCATGCCGCACGGCAGAATGCTACTAGCTGCATTCAATTTTTTCACAAAAAAAAAAAGACCCCGCTCAGGGTCTTTTTCATGGTGGAGATGAAGGGGCTTGAACCCTCGACCTCACGGATGCGAACCGTACGCTCTCCCAGCTGAGCTACATCCCCATGACATGTATTTATTATACAAGATTCATGGAGTTTTACAAGTCCTATTTTTAATTTTCCTGCCATTCCCTTAGCAAAAACGTCATTTCATAGCCTCACAATAGATCAAACGCTTGAAAACAGGAGAAAAAGAAAACGATACCATTACCTGCAAAGATAATCCTTTGAAAGGTACAGCTGCTCTAAACGGGCTGCACAAGGTTTCAAGGCTAGTGGTCTTACTTAGCCAAAAACACCGCATCGCACAGGACAACTGCAGGATGCGGTGTTTTCAGTTTTACAGATATATCCCTTGAAATGCAGTTTCTTCTGCCTTTTCCAACGGCTTTACTTGTTTAACGTACTGTGGCCATAGCCGTAAGCCAAGTAAATGACCAAGCCCAAAACCGACCAGATGGCAAACAGCACGAGCGTATGCCACGACAGCTGGGAAAAGACGAAGGCACAGAATATAAACCCTAAGGGAGCGATGACGTGCACCGCCGGGCAGCGGAAACCTCTCGGCTTGTCCGGGTATTTGCGGCGCAGAACGAGAATGCCGACGCACGAGCACAGGAAAGCGAAAATCGTACCGGCACTGCACGTTTCGGCGACGATGTGAATCGGCGTGAAGCCGGCGATGCACGCAACGAGAATGCCGACGACAATCTGAATAATATACGGCGTGTGGAATTTCGGATGGACCTTATACAAGCTCATGGGCATCAGGCCGTCGCGGCTCATGGAATAGAGGGCCCGGCTCTGCGCATAGAGCATGCACAGTACAACTGTCGATAACCCGCAGAATGCGCCGGTGCCGACGACAGCCGAGCCTAAATGAAGGCCGATGTATTCCAATACAAACGATGCCGGAGCAGCCGTATCAAGAAGGGGATACGGCACGACGCCGGTCATAGCGGCGCATACGGCGATGTACAAAATCGTACAGATAGCCAAGGCGGCGATGATGCCGATAGGCATATCCCGTTTCGGATTTTTCGTTTCTTCCGCCGCTGTGGACAAGGCATCGAAACCAAGGTAAGCAAAGAACAGCACAGCCGTGCCGGCGGCGACGCCGTGAATGCCGTACGGCAGGAAGGGCTGCCAATTCGCCGGTTCAATATGGGGAGCCGCCAAAAACAGGAATACGAAAATCGTGCCGATTTTGATGTACACGAGAATCCGGTTTACACGGGTACTTTCCTTTACGCCGATGACCAGCAGCGCCGTCGTGACGAGGACGATAAAGGCTGCCGGCAGATTGATGAGTCCGCCTTCAGCCGGCACGGCCGTAAGCGCTTTAGGCAAATCGATGCCGCACGAATGAAGGATGCCGACAAAATATGCCGACCAGCCGCCGGCAACGGCGCTGGCTCCAACGGAATATTCCAAAATCAGGCTCCAGCCTACCCACCAGCCGAATACTTCACCCAGCGACGCATAGGCATAAGTATACGAGCTCCCTGATACAGGAAGGAACGAGGCCAACTCCGAATAGGCCAGGCAAACGAAGGTACAGGTAACGGCTGCCAGCACGAAGGACAGCATCAGGCCAGGGCCGGCATATTTAGCAGCGCCAATGCCGGTCAGGACGAAAATCCCCGTCCCGATGATGATTCCCAACCCCATGAGGGTGATGTCGAACGCTCCCAAGGCTTTCGTCAATTTTTTTTCTTCCGTAGTCTCCATCAAATCTTCGAAGGATTTACGGCGCAAAATGTTCATGCTTTTTTCCCCTTTACACTACAAATTCAGCGTAATGAACAAAACAGCTCCTAAGAATTAGGATTCCTAAGAGCTGTTTTATTATGCTTGCCTAAGAGTATATCATGTCACTTGGCAGTTGACAACAAAATTTTCTTAACTTGCTTTAGATTTTACTGCGCCCTTCCAAATCAGGCCGATGATAAACCCGGCGATGGCAAAGGAAATCCAGCCCATACCGATGGAATGGAACGGAACCATCGTATTAAAGAATGTATCGATGCCGCCGAGGGAAATACCGGCAGTCTGCGTACCGGCGATGAGGGACGGAATAATCGTCAGGCCCATCGTCCAGGCGTATACGCACTGACGGCCGCCGAAGGACTTGTGCAGGAACGTCAGGAATACGATGGCGACAACCTGCGGATAAATGAACATCAAAACGGGAATAGCCGCAACGATGATGGTCTTCAAACCGAACATAGCGACGCCGAAGGACCAAACGGAGAAAATCGTTACCCAGCCTTTATAGCTGATCTTCGGAACCAAGCGGTTGAAGTATCTCGCGCAGGACGAAATCAGGCCGATAGCCGTGGACAAGCAGGCCAGCAATACGATGATCGCCAGGATGATAGCCCCTACGTCGCCGAAGAGGATCATAGCGCTCTTGGAAAGTACCGGCGCGCCCGTGTCCTGAATGCCGAATGCCATAACGCTGTCGGCGCCGATCTTGGAAATAAAGATGTAGACGAAAGCCAGGCAGCCGACGGCGATAATGCCGGCCTTAAATACTTCCTTCGTCACTTCTTCCGGCGTAGACGCGCCGTCTTCCACGACGAATTCTACGACCAAGATAGCGAAGATAAGCGATGCGATGGCGTCCATCGTGCCGTAGCCGTCGATGAAGCCCTGTACGGTCGCCAGCATAGGCGTCGCATATTTTTCCGTCGGTTCAAGGGGCGTGCCGAGCGGCGTAATGAACGACTTAACGATAAGAACTAAAATGACAAACAGCAAGGTCGGCGTCAGAATCTTGCCGATACGGTCAACGAGTTTGCTCGGCGATACGGACAGCCACCACGAAACGACGAAGAAAACGACCAGGAATATGGTCATGACCATGTCGCTGCCGCCGTCAGACAAAAACGGACGAACGGCGATTTCATAGGAAACGCTGCCCGTTCTCGGCGTAGCAAAGCAAGGCCCGATCGTAAGCGATGAAATAACTGCGAAGAACAATCCGAACTTCGGATGCACGCGGCCTGCCAGCTCCTCCAAGTCTTTACAGCCCGAATAGCCGATAGCCAATACGCCCAGCAGCGGAAGGCTAACGCCTGTCAGAACGAAGCCCAATACGGCCCACCAGACGTTCACGCCTGCGTTCTGTCCCATAGATGCCGGGAATATCAAGTTGCCGGCGCCAAAGAACAAGGCGAACAGCATTAACCCGATAGCTACGGTTCTGTTTTGTTTCTTTTCTCCCATATGAATTCCTCCTAACCCTTTTAAATTTTTCGCTACAGATAAATAAGGACGGGAATAAAGTGTAGCATACATTAAATAATTTAATCATTGCGATTGCGTTATCTAATCTATAATGTTATTGTATCATAAAATCAAAAAAAAATCATTTGCAAACCCCACTTTTAATGTTCTTCTAATTTCATTTTAATTTTAATTTAATAAATACGTGATTTTTGTAACTTATATAGACAAATAAAAAGACGGTAAAATTTAAATACCGTCCTTTAACTTTCAATAGAAACAACATTTTTGAGGGCCTTGCAAAGTATTTCATTTTCTTCCTCCGTCCGCACGGCGAGGCGAAAATAAAAAGGCGTCAAGCCGGGATAGTTAGCACAATCGCGAATTAGTATACTCTCGTTGCGCAGGGCGGCGCCGATGTGGCAGGCCGTCAGGCCCGTTCCCGCAGCGTCGACCAGCATAAAATTAACCGTCGGCGGCAGCGGATTCAGGCCGGGTATAGCTCGTACTTTTTCGTACAAAGGCATTGCCGCATTCCGCACGTATTGTTGCGTTTTCTCCTGATACGCCCTGTCTTTCAGGGCGGCGATGCCGGCGGACTGGGCCAGGCAATTGACGTTCCACACATCCTTATGCATTTCCAGCAGCCTGCGTTTCCCCTCCGGCACGACGGCAAAGCCCAGGCGCAGGCCGGGAACGGCGTAATATTTCGTAAGAGATTGTATGACGAACAGGTTGTCATACTGCTTTACCAGCGAACGGGCGGCGTATCGCTCGCCGTCGCTGCGGAAATCGAGGAAGGACTCGTCGACGACGACGTCTGTCCCTGCCTTCCGCGCCGTCCATACCAGGGACTCTATGTCGCTTGCCGGCGTCAGCGTCCCCGTTGGGTTATTGGGATTGCCGATCATAATGCAGTCTGCATTGCCGGCTTGCCGGCGCAATTCGTTGACAGGCATGGCGAAACCATCTTCACATTTCATATAGCAATAAATTACATCTGCCCTCGCCGCCAACGCCGCCCGCTCGTATTCGTTAAAGGAGGGAACGGGAATGAGAACGCGCTTCGGCCGAACACAGTGCATGTACACGTAAAATAGTTCGGCCGCGCCGTTCCCCAGCAGGAGTGCGGATTCCGGCACGGCGTAATAGCTGCTCAAAACCTCCTTGAGCCGCCGCCCCTGCGGGTCCGGGTAGTGGACGACTGTATCGATTTCCGCCGCAATCGCCGCGCGGACCGAGTCCGACAGGCCGAGAGGGTTGATGTTGGCGCTGAAATCCAGCCACTTCCCGCCCTCATTCGGTACGTATATATTTCCGCCGTGTTCAAATCGTTCGGGCAACGCCCTCATCTCCTCTCGATAGTCCATCCGCCGCCGCTTAATACAGCCGCGCCCATATAGGTCATTGCCAGCCGTTCCGCTGCGTACGGTCCCACGCAGTCGTCAAGCCATTGTAAAGAGCAATGTTCTGGAAACAGCAACCCGCAAACCGTGCCGCTGTGACCGATATTCACACCGACAGCTCCGAATGCCTTCCCTAGTTCCAGCAGCGCCGGCAGCTGCGGCTTACAGACGACGCGCTGATGGGCCAGGGCGCTGTGCGTTGCGGCAGCGCCCAGCTTTTCCGCCGTATATGGCGGCGTCAGCAGCGGCAGTATCTGCTCCGCGTCAATGCTGTACATCCTGGCGGCTTCATCGTACTGTTCATGAAAGGCCAGCGTATCGACGGTCCCACCCAAATCGAACATAGCAATAGCCAGGGCCGGCATGACGCCAAAAGAATGAAGTATGTTGCCGGTTTGATAATTGATTGCCACGATGCCGCGGCAGAATACGCCGTCTGTCGGCTCGATAGACGCGGCGATGGAGGCGATTTCCTGCTCCGTTATCGACCGTCCGCAAGCTGTTGCCGCAGCTACAACAACGGCCCCTATGTCGGCACTGCTCGACGCCATCCCCTTCCCTGCCGGCAGCTCCGACGTCACATACAGGCTGAACGGAAATTGACTGACGCCCAGATACTGCAGCGTTTTTGCCAAAGCGGCCCGCGATTTTTCCCCGGCGGCAATACATCTGAGGCCGTCGTCTTTGACAACGGCCTCGGCGCAGCGGTCGATAGGGCAGGTAATAAGAAAAGGTTCTCCGTTGGCGTAGCCCTGCGCCAGCTCGCCGCACGAACCGGGAACGCGCACGATCAATTCCATCACGCCACCTGCCAGCAGTACCACGCCGTCAGCACCGCCGCAGACAACGCAACGGCATACATGAGATGGACGGCCTGACGAATATGGCCAGGCCCCAGCTCGTGCCTGGGATCGCCCATATAGGCCCGGAAGGAAACCTTGCCGAAATAGGAATTATATCCGCCCAGCCGAATGCCTAGCGCGCCGGCTACGGCAGCTTCTGCATAGCCCCCGTTCGGACTGGGGTGCTTGGACGCGTCGCGCCGTATGATGCGCCACGCTCCCTTCCAGTCATAGCGCAGCAACGCGGCCATCAGGATGTACAGCAATGCGCCGATGCGGGCTGGTATGTAATTGAGCACGTCGTCCAGCCGGGCAGCAAACCGGCCGAAATACAAGTATTTGTCATTCTTATAGCCGATCATTGAATCGAGGGTATTCGCCGCTCTGTAACATGCCGCTAGGGGCACGCCGCCGAGGGCAAAAAAGAACAGCGGCGACAAAATACCGTCAATCGTATTTTCCGCTACCGTTTCGACCGTCGCCCGCACGACCTCGCCCTCGCTCAGTTTCTCCGTATCCCTGCCGACAATCCAGCCCACCTTCGCCCGGGCGATGCGCAGGCGGTGATGAAGCAAATAATGACGGATTTCGTTGGCCGCCTGGGCCAGGCTGCGGGGGCAAATCGTCCAGAACAAGATAAATCCTTCGGCCGCATAGGATACATAGGCATTGTCTATATACGATATCCCCAGCATGACGGCGTAAACGATATCATATACAATCAGCAAGACGATGATAGACAAGACCATGCCGGCAAGGAACTGTTCCTTTTTTCCTGCTGCCGAACGGTAAAATATCCGTTCCAGCCAAGCGATAAGCGCCCCTATCAGCGCCACAGGATGTATTTTGACGCGCGGGTCGCCTAACAGCGTGTCGAACAGCAGCGCCCAGATAACCGCCATGATCAGTCCCTCCCAGCCATGATACGCCGCAGCGTATCCATGTCTAAATGCGCGCGGACGACGGCAGCCAGCCGGTCATAGCTCTTCTGCTTTTCCGCCCGGAAATTCCGCCGCACCGCCAAGGGCTGCAGTCCCTTCTGACGCCGCAGGCAGTTGAGGAAATCACGGCGGAAGGCGTCGTTGTCAAATATACCGTGCATATACGTCCCCCAAACCAAGCCGTCGCATCGTGCCGTGCCATGCACGACATGGCAGGCCTGCTGAGACCGCTCCGTCACAACGATGGGGTGAAGCAGCCCTGCTTCGGCATCAGCCGTATGGCCCATATGGATTTCATAGCCTTCCAGCCCTTCCGCCGACAGCACCTGCCCTAAAAACGGCAGGCCGCAGCATTCGCCTTTGACCTGGGCCAAGGTCTTTCCGGTTGTAAAGGTCGTTTCTATGGGCAGCAAATCCAATCCTCCTATTCCTTCCGTCGACGACTCCGTATGCTCCGGGTCATAAATATATCGGCCCAGCATCTGATATCCGCCGCAGATGCCGACGACGGGCGCGCCTGCCGACAGCACCTGGTAAAGGGCTGACGCCATGCCGCTGTCTTGCAGCCAGGCCATATCCTCAATGGTATTCTTGCTTCCCGGGAGGATGACGACGTCGGGACGGCCCAGATCGGCCGCCTCGCGGACATAGCGCAGAGATACGTCCCCTTCGCCTTGAAGACTGTCAAAATCGGTAAAGTTGGAAATCTTCGGCAGGCGGATTACGGCAATATCCAGGTCGCCTTCCTGTCTATCTGCCGGCTTATCTTCCAATGACACCGAGTCTTCGTCGTCAATGTTTAAATTTTCTATATAGGGAATGACGCCTAAGACGGGTTTGCCGGTCTTCTTCTCCAAAAAGTCTACGGCCGGGGCAAATAAGGATACGTCGCCGCGGAATTTATTGACGATGAGCCCCTTGACCAAATCCCGTTCGTCTTCCTCCAATAATGCGAGCGTACCTACCAAGGCTGCCAGCGAACCGCCCCGGTCGACGTCGGCTACGAGAAGGACCGGCGCATGCAGATATTTAGCTACGCGCATATTTACGATATCGTATGGTTTCAAATTTACTTCCGCCGGACTGCCGGCCCCTTCGATGACCAGAGTGTCATAGGCCTTTGTCAGGCGCGACAAGGCGTTCTGTACTGCCGAAAAGGCCTCCAAGGCATATCCATTATGGTATTCCTTAGCAGACATATTGCCTACGGACAGGCCGTCGATGATAACCTGGGAGCAGGAGTTTCCCGTAGGCTTGAGCAGGACAGGATTCATATCGACAGCCGGCTCCAATCCTGCCGCTTCGGCCTGCGCCACCTGGGCCCGGCCCATTTCCCGGCCGTCAGCCGTCACATAGGAGTTCAGCGCCATGTTTTGCGCCTTAAAAGGGACGACGCTCTTTCCTTCCTGCAGAAAAATGCGGCATAGTGCCGCGGCTAATACGCTCTTGCCGACATGGGAACTCGTCCCCTGCAGCATAATATATTCGGCCATGCCGTCATGCTCCTTTCCAATTTCATATCTGTAACTTCATCGGCTTACCATTCGCCGCTCTGATTATAGCAAAGGGCGAAGATATCGTCCAGTCGCGCTCTGCGGAGCCGCCGCGATGTCTCCTGGCGTCCCTGCCGCTACAATGCGGCCGCCCTGCGCACCGCCGCCGGGACCCATGTCGATGATATAGTCGGCGTTGGCAATCATGTCCAGGTCGTGTTCGATGACGATTACTGTCGCTCCCTGGTCGATGAGGCGCTGAAAAATCGCAATGAGGCTGCGCACGTCCAAGGGATGCAAGCCAATCGTCGGCTCGTCAAAGACAAAGAGCGCCTCGTCCTGTCCCCTGCCGATTTCGGCGGCCAGCTTCAGCCGCTGGGCTTCACCGCCCGATAAGGCCAGCGTCGCTTCGCCGAGGGTCAAGTACCCTAGTCCTAAATCCACTAATGTCTGCAAGCGGTCGCGGACTTTTTTCACGTCCTTTACGGCTTCCAAAGCCTGTTCCACTGTCAGTGCCATCAATTCCGGCAGAGACAGCCCTTGGCCGCCGTCCTTTGCCGGACGTCTAATGGCCGCGGCTTCCTTTCCGTAACGCGAGCCGCCGCAGGCCGGACAGGTTACGGCCACGTCGGGCAAAAACTGCACGTCCATTGTAATCTGTCCCGTGCCGTCGCAGGCCGGGCAGCGCAGCGAGCCCGTATTGTAGGAAAAGTCCTTCATGCCATAGCCCTTTTCCTTCGCTGCCGGCAGGGCCGCATAGACCCGGCGCAGGTCGTCCAGGACGTTGCTGTACGTCGCTACTGTCGAGCGGACATTTGCACCGATCGGCGCGGCGTCGATCAGGTGGACCCTGCGTATGCCGCCGCCTTCTATGGACAGGACATGTCCTGGCAGGGGCTGCCCGTCGGCCTGACGCTGCAGCGCCGGTATCAGGCTTTCCAATATCATCGTCGTCTTGCCCGAGCCGGACACGCCGGTCACGGCGACGAGCCGTCCTTTAGGCAGTAAGACGTCTAAAGGCTGGACGGTGTGAATCGGCCCGGAAACCATACGTATTGCTCCGTGGGCAAACATCTCTTCTTTATCAGCCCGCCGGCGCACAACTGGCGAGCCGCTCCCTGCAAGAAAGGGCCCGATACGCGACGACGGATTCAGAGCTACGTCCTGCACCGTACCGGCGCAGACGAGGCGGCCGCCGTGCGATCCGGCTCCGGGCCCCATTTCTATGAGCCAGTCTGCCGCTTTCAGGACCTGCACGTCGTGGTCTACGAGGACGATAGAGTTTCCATGTGCAGTCAGATCGCCCAGCATCCCCAGAAGGCCGTCGACGTTCGCCGGATGAAGGCCGATAGACGGCTCGTCCAGCACGTACAGCACGCCTGTCGTGCGGTTCCGAACGGCCCGGGCCAGCTGGACGCGCTGACGCTCGCCGGTAGACAACGTCGCGCCGGCCCGGTCGAGAGACAAGTATCCCAGACCTAATTCCACAAGACGCTTCGCCGTATGGAGAAATTGAGCCGCTATACTGTCAGCCATGTCTCGCAGCGATTCGGGCATAGCCGCCGGTACGGCCTGGACCCACGGGATAAGGGCATCCAGCGTCATCGCCGAGGCCTCACCCAAATCCAATCCGCAGAGGCGCGTCGACCGGGCCCGCTCGCTAAGGCGGGTGCCGCCGCAGTCGGGGCAGACGTCCTGCTTTAAAAATTTTTCTACGCGCTTCATACCCTTGTCGTCCTTGACCTTCGCCAATGCATTTTCTACGGTATACACGGCATTGTAATAGGTAAAGTCCAGTTCGCCGGCCTGGTTGCTGCTCTTCGCCTTATAAAAGATGTGCTTTTTAACTGCCGGGCCGTGAAAGACGATGTCCCGTTCCCTATCGGTCAGTTCCGAAAAGGGCACGTCTGTACGGACGCCCATAGCCCGGCACACGTCGGTCATAAGGGACCACATGAGAGAATTCCACGGCGCGACAGCTCCCTCGTCGATGGACAAGGATTCGTCGGGAACCAGCGACGCCTCGTCGACAGTCCGCACGATGCCCGTGCCGCCGCAGGTCCTGCAGGCTCCGCCGCTGTTGAAAGAAAAATCCTCCGCCGCCGGACCGTCAAATGCAACGCCGCATACAGGACAAACGAGCCTTTTCCCCATAGCCACGGCAGCCGACGGCTCCAAATAGTGGCCGTTGGGACAACGATGGCTGCCGAGACGGGAAAACAATAGGCGCAGGCTGTTCAGCAGTTCCGTCGCCGTGCCGAAGGTACTGCGGATACCCGGCACAGCCGGCCGCTGATGAAGGGCTAAGGCCGCCGGCACGTTTTCAATGCTGTCGATCTTCGCTTCCGCTGCCTGGGTCATGCGCCGCCTCGTATAGGCTGACAAGGCTTCCAAATACCGCCGCGACCCTTCGGCATATAATACGCCCAAGGCCAGCGACGATTTCCCTGAGCCGGATACGCCGGCTATGGCTACCAACTTCCCCAAAGGGATGTCTATATCGAGATTTTTTAAATTATGGACTCGCGCGCCCCGTATCTGAATGCAGTCGGGCGCCGCTCCCCTGCGTTTATTCTGTTCCATACCGTACAGCTATGCCTCCTTCGCCGACGACAACAAGATTCGGTGTTCTTCTTATTGTATCATTGATTGCTTCTGATTTCACTATGACAATGACGGTGCCTTTTATGACGAACTGTATCGGCACTATTTGCATCTTCTCCGTTTCATGATATAATGGCCCTATAAATTTATACCTTTTTAATCAACTTATATGATATAGAGAGGTGATACGATGCGTTCATTCCACGACACACTGACGCTGCCCAACGGCGTTGTGCTGAAAAACCGTTTGGCCATTGCTCCGCTTACAGTCTGCCTCAGCGACCCCCACGGCTATGTCACGCCGCAGGAAGTCGACTATTACGCCTCCCGTACGGGCGAGGTGGGCCTGTACATTACAGGCTGTTCCTACATCCAGCCGAACGGCCGCGGCTGGCTCGGTGAAGAAGCCATTTACGACGATTCATCTATTCCCGGCCTGTCCAAGATGGCTTCCGCAATCAAACGAAACGGCACTAAGGCGATCATGCAGATCTTCCACGCCGGCCGCATGGCCGAAGAGGATGCTATTTTCGGCTATGATTTAGTATCGGCCGGCGACGTCGCCGCGCCCTTGAAAGGATACCGTACGCCACGTCCCTTGACTGATGCAGAAATTGCCGAAGTCATTGCAAATTTCAAAGGCGCCGCCGTCCGCGCGATGAAAGCCGGCTTTGACGGCGTAGAAATCCACGGGGCCAATAACTATCTTATCCATCAGTTTTTCTCTCCCCATTCCAACAATCGGACCGATTGCTGGGGCGGCTCGCTGGAAAACCGCGCCGCCTTTCCCCTGGCCGTCGCCGACGCCGTCTTAGACGCAGTCCGAGAAATGGGAGCCAAAGATTTTATCGTCGGCTATCGCCTGTCTCCGCGCGAGCAATGGACGCCGGGCATTGCCCTCGGCGATACGCTGTACCTCGTAGACAAGCTCGCCTCTTTGAAGCTGGATTACCTGCATATTTCCCAAAGCCATATTACCAGCACGGCCGCCGAGCCGGAATACTGCGGCAAGCCGATTCTCGCGCATATTGACGAAACCGTCCGCGGCCGGCTGCCCATCATTTCCGTCGGCAACATCCAGACCCGCAGCGACGTACAGCAGGCCCTCGAACACTCGGACATCGCCGCCGTCGGCGGTTCCGCCCTAATCGACCCGAACTGGGCTGCGAAGCTTTTAAACGGGCACGACGAAGCAATCCGTACCAAGCTAGCGCCGGAAGACAGGGAGATCCTGAAAATTTCTCCGCTGGCATTTAAGATTCTCTCCAGTCGCGCGCCGGAACGCATTTTATAAACGTACAAAACGCCCGCTGCGTCACGCCGGCTCTTTCATCACGCAGCAATATAGCCCGACGAGCCCAACCTCGCCGGGCTATTGCTTTGGGATAGATAAGGGCCGATACGATAGTCCTCGTCTTTGTGAAAAAATAATTTGACAAAATTACTCATTCACGATATAATACTTTTTGTTGGCGGGGCATAGCGCAGTTTGGTAGCGCACCTGGCTTGGGACCAGGGGGTCGCAGGTTCAAATCCTGCTGCTCCGACCATATCGCAGCATGCGGGTGTAGCTCAATGGTAGAGCGCCAGCCTTCCAAGCTGGTTACGTGGGTTCGATTCCCATCACCCGCTCCATTTTCGTTATGACTCAGTAGCTCAGCTGGATAGAGCAACAGCCTTCTAAGCTGTGGGTCTAGAGTTCGAATCTCTACTGGGTCACCAATATAAGAAAGCATGAGATACGCATCGTCGTCCTCATGCTTTCTTTTTTTATCTGGCGAATTGTCAAGCTAAGTGCAACTTTTTAGAGTAATGTACTTCGTATGGCGTTTTGTATCCTAAACATTTTCGGGGACGGCGATTTAGTTCTGCAAAAACAGCTTGCACATAGGCTTCTGGAACGAG
>NZ_JAOQKD010000039.1:0-6223 GCF_025567065.1 Megasphaera stantonii | reverse complement strand
CCATTATATATACAGGGGGCTTAGATTATCAATAGATTTATTCCCTATATCCCCATTATATATACAGGGGGCTTAGATTATCAATGAATTTTTTTTACCTTTCTTGCTTCTTGGAAAGAAACATGATAGCATCTCCGCAGAACGAAGAAAATGATTTCCTCCGTGAAATCAGAAAGCCCCGCTACTGCGGGGTTTTCTTTTTAGCACGCCTCCGACGGGATATTTGAAGCAGTTTTAATATGTAAATCGTCTTCCTTCGAATTACTGGCACCCAATCTGGCCGCTCAGCTTTAGCATATTTGCACAAGGCGGCATACGAAATGCAGCCGCTGCTTGTGATCCAAGCTTTGATTTCAGCTAGAATCATGTATTTCCTCACCTTGACCTGTTCAAATTTTTCGCTATATAATTACGGTACAGCATGTTGATGAAATGCTTCGTCAGGAAGCAAAGATAGGCCACGGAGCGGCAACTCCGTGGCCTATCTTTGCTTTTTACAGCACTCCAAAGAGTCTACTAAGAACGGCGGTTAGCCCCTATCTTGACCGTCTGCATAATCTAGCATATAATGGAGCTAAGATGAAGAAGAATTGATTTCCCTACGAAATCAGAAAGCCCAGCAGTGCCAGCTGCTGGGCTTTCCTTTTGTGGTTTTAATTCTTGCGATTACGCAGCCAGTTCATAAAGAACGTAGATGCGCAATTTACAATGAACGGAAGCACCACAGAACCGAAGAGAAGAAGAATTAGGTCTCCCACGAAATCACCTCCTTTCTGGGAGGCGTTTTTTATTATAGCATACCCAAAATAAGCTACCAAGGACGGCGGGTAGCCCCTGAAACACCCACACCATCAGGCGAGTACAGCTTCGGCCGACGCCGAAAAGGCAAACCACCCCCAGTCCCTACGGGACAGCCCCCATGAGGGGGCGCTAACATGGGGCATTAGCCCCATATTAAAGATGCCAGGCAATGCCTGGCATGGTTGGGAATTGAGGGAATATGTGTAATATTAGATGTTTGCGGCCTGCGGCGATGAAACACCAATCCGTCTGATTTTGGATAGGCGCTTTGGGATTAACCGCCGCCCTTGATGGCTAATCTTCTATTAGAACTGGTTTTCTTTTCAAGATATATTCTTTGACAATGGCTATTCTGTTGCCATTGAAAATGTAGCTTGGATTTATAAAATAGTAGGTAGCAACGTATGTCTCAGCGATAAAATTAGCTTTTATGAGTTCAGATATTCCTCGTTCAAAAGTACTTCGTGATAGTAGCTTCTGTTCATCTTCGGACAGCATATCGTAATTTAATATGATTTCTGTTTTATTTTTGCCTTCCACGCCGTAAAGTTGGTTATATACAAGTCTAAATACTTTTTTTCCTGGGCTTTTAAGACCTAGAATTGCTGCAACACCATCGGAATAGAGCTTGACAAATTGGTTTCGTTCTACTTCTTCCTTATACCATATTCCTGCAGCTCCTTGTAATTCTCCAGTTTCTTTGTTCATTACCACTAGTGCGCTATTGTCTTTTGAAGCTATTTTCTTGTAGCCTATTTGAGTATGCTCAGCAACATCTTTTATGAATGGATTTTCTTTGTATTTTGGCACTTTTCTACGCTTCATAATGCCTTTCACCCCTACCTCTATTATTACAAATAATAATAAATTTCGCCTTTTATAACACCAAAAATAAAAATATTTTGACGTTATAATTGTATCATAGTATCTTTTTAAATGCAAATATCTATACTTATGTAACGTTTATAACGTCAAAATACGTATAAATTTGACGCTGTAAAACATTAGAGTTGACTTTTTGATACGCGGGTTTTGACGGAATGAATTGAGGATTAATGCGGTTTCGTCGGTTATCTTCTTCTTATTATTATAATAAGGGCTTTTACCTACATCTACCCTTGTTTTTTCCTTTTAAAGATTCCAGCCTTTGTACATCTCAGCTTCAGCACGTGTTACCTGATCCTTCGACCGGTCATCCTCTCTATCTTCCCACCAAGCAGCGAATCGTCCTTTACCGGATTTCAGTCCTTGCGCAATCAGCCGATCTATCATTTTTTCTTTCACAGCTTCTCTCTCATGGGCCATGGGTTTGGTTTCAGCTCCACTTGTATATGGAGCCTCATCAACGCCATGGTGCCTAGAGCAAATATGACTATCTGAAACGTGTTTCATCAGCTGCAGCCGCAATCCATACAGTTTATTTGCAGCTAATGTGCAGTTACTGATCCGTCGATGGACATTGGGAACTGGATTTTTCGAATCGGCTGCCATCGTTTTAAGGCGGTCTTTTTCAGCCTTGTATGCGGCCTCACGCTTGTAAATAGCTTGTTTGAGGTCTTTTGCAGTAACAATAATGGGTTCGGCCATCATGGCACGGATAGTTTCCAGCTCCCGTTTTTCCTTTTCCAGATTTTCCAGCTCCGTATTTACAGTACGGATATGCTGATACGATTCCATAGCTTTCGTGACGAACCCTTTGCGGTACATCGAAACGGATTTTGCGCCGACATGTCGTGTCGGCACTCTGTCTATTCCTTGATCCTCCAGAGATTTGCACGAAATTCGCTCTTCTCGCCCTGCTTTTTCCAAAGCGGTATTAATTACCCTTTCAGCGGACTCTCGGACCTCACAGAGCCATTTACGGCGATTTTTCCCTGTAATCTGGCGGCTCTTGCCGTATCCCCCGTTCGTTTGGCCATCTTTATGGCGTGGGCGGCGGAAATATTCCTCTCGTGACGGTTCTTCCCGCTGCCGATCGATTTCACGCTCACAAAATATAATGTGCACATGGGGGTTCGGCTTACCGGAAATTCGGCCTTCATTGGTATGTAATGCCCAGGTATAGGCATGGTTTTCCAAATTTTCACGGCAAAAATCCCGTATCACCTCGCACTGCTCTTCCATGGATAGCTCATTGGGCAGGGCCATACGGATTTCCCGGTATTGCGTTCCCCGCTCGCTGACTTCATCCTGATGCCAAAAATCATGAGCTGAGGTCGCCCAGGACGGCAAGTTTCCACTTTCCGAGCAAAGTAATTCTTCTTTTTTTCCCTCATACTTGCCTTCCCGCTGAATATAGTCGCTTTTGGCGCCGGCGCCGGCGGACGGCGTAGAAACATTCACAGAATATATGGCCATGGCGATTCCTCCATTTCATTTTATAAACTCCTTATAACCCCGTAGGGCGCACGCATTTCAAAAGAAATGCCTAAGTGCGCATTCCTTGTTTTTTATTTTACTCTATTCTCACGATTTTGTAAGTATTATAATTAGAAATGACACAATAAAACCGTACCAGTGCTTATCGAGAGGAGAACATAATATGAGCGAAGAAAAGACAAAAAAAAGAGTCCGAAAAACGCTTACCGAACAAATTGCCGAAAAAGAAGAGCGTATAAAAGCCCTACGGGCCGAAGCTGCCAGACTAAAAAGAAGAGCCTCCGCAAAAGAAAGAAAAGCCCGAACCCATCTGTTAATCAAATATGGGGCCGAGCTATTCAATGCGTTGCAGATCAACATCGATGACCTTTTGAAAAAAGAAAATTCGGAGCAGGTCATCCGGCAACAAATCGAAAAACAGGTCATCCTCCACACGATCGGAAACGAAATTCTTCAAAAAACCGGCATTTCCGCCGCCGATCTTATCGCCGATCCTAGAGTAAACGCACAATTTTTCCGTTTTCTACAACAAGCGGATCAATTACTTTTCGCACATTTTCCAAAAAATGCTGATACTGGCAATGATGCAAATATTTGTCTATCCTATGCTCCTTGGTCGCACTGGTGGATTCTCTTCAAAAAAAATGAGGCTTCGTTCCCTAAAGATGGGCTTAAACGCTGGAATCAGGTCCATAATAACGTGAATAATGAATCAAAATAAACAAAGGAACAACCTGTTTACGGTTGTTCCTTTGTTTATTCTACCCGATTCATCAGCCGGGCCCAAAATGACCGGTTACGCAGCCGGTCATTCTTTTCTTTTTCCACTTGCAGCTCCCGGATTATACCTTCATTCTTTTCCTTCAAGGCATCCAGCTCTGTTCCCAGCTGCTGATTTCGTTGTTGCAGTTCCCGAGCCGTATGCTCTGCCAATTTGTATTTAGGCTGTATTTCCATCATTTTCCCCTGCATAGCGATGATTTGCTGCTGCAACTGGGAAATTTCTTCCTGTTTTTGCATCACCAACAGTTTATATTGGTTGCATTCGTGCATAGCCGCTGCCAATTTTTCATTTTCCAGATCCTGCAGAACAACGGTGTCGCCAAAACCACGTAGTTTATCCATGATTTCCACTGCTTTTCGGTCAAACATCCATTCACCTTTGACTATACTAGCGTGGACTCCGTCAGCATTAATTTCGTCGAGATGTCTTTTGACCCATTGCACTATGCCTTGCCTGCTTTTTATATTATACCGGCTCATTAAATTTGGTATCGTAATCATATCATCTACCACCCGTAAACGCGTTGACTAGATAGTTTACATTTGTACTACCTTTACAAAAAATCCTGTATTTTATCGTATTTTTACCATGCAAACGAGCACAAACATATTTATGTTCATTATTATACCATACGATGATACCACCACATACAGTAAAATCGCTCAAATCATAATTTTACTCTCCCGACCACCATTTCCGAATTGTCTTTGGGTCAAGCCCAGTATCGCGACGACAGTCTATTTTTCGCCCATCTGGGTTTTGGCGTCGCCACTCAAGCACTTTAGCTTGAGCCGTTCCACTTCCAACAGGACGCCCTTGTGATTTTTCTCCTGCTTGTTTCAAAATAGCAAGCTGTCCCCGAGCTAACCTCAAATGCAAATCCTGCTTACGTCCATTCCGCTTGTTTCGTTCAATCCGTACATCAGTCAGTGCCTCTATATCTGCAATAGTAAAATTAAAATATTCTTTATCGTAGGCCTCCAATGCACTTTTTACATCGTCCTCGGTCAGCACATTTTCATGCTTTACCATCTGCAAATCCTCAAAAGCTTCCTGCATATCCTGGCAGAGCTGCTTCTTGGACACACCGCATTTATAAGCGTAAATAGCCATACACATGAGAAAGAAATACCGGTGTCCGCCTTTTATCTCACCAATGCGCCGCAACCACCAGTGATATAGCGCATGAGGATCATCACCATGCACTTTTCCAGCTATATCCCACTGTTTCCGACGTTTATCGCCATTTACCACCACCCGTTCATACCATTCCGGATAGGCTTCTTTCGCTTCGGCTCGCGTCATTTTCGACGGCCTAAAAGGCCGATTGAGATCTACCCGGTTTTCCGGCTTCGCGTAGGCATTCAAATATTCTAAAGTTACCTGCTTCCCAATACGAAATGCTACCAGTGGAGTATCATACTTCTCATTGATACTCCCTACCATACGAAAGGTTTGATTAATGGATTGATACTGAATCGCTTCCATCTGCGACGTACCTTTATATTCCCACATCCGGAAAGTAAGGTCATATTTCAAGCTTTTCATCTGAATTTTTATGTTTGGATACAGGTCTATCGGCTGCTGAAACACATAGTAAATGTGCAATCCTGTACCCGATAAAACTAGAAAAGTAGGCATCGGAAGCCGTCGTACCCTCGCTGGATCACCACCAAACCGAAGAAAAAGATTTCGCAACTCTCCAAGACCAACGCCGTCCAGATCAAAAATAAGCGCATTCATCCGCTGCGCATTCTCAAGCCGGTTCCTATTTCGCCGGTATACAAGACCACTACACAAAGTAAAATTGTTCTTTTCTACCAATTTTACATAGTCTTGCTCCCAAGTATCGCTATACATCTTCCGTTGCCGGATTCGCTGCTCTTTGTCACGGTATAAATAGACAGCACTGGGATGAGAGAAATCCTGGCACTTTACCCCAGAAACTTCATTATCGGGAAAAATCTCTTTATAAAACGCATAGCCATCCACTTCCGAAAACTGTTCACTCAAATATTCATAGCATTCCTGATAATTTTTAGTCATCTTTTTACCTCTCACGCCCTATAAGGGGGCTTAGATTATCAATACATTTTTTTTACCTCATGTCCATTATATATACAGGGGGCTTAGATTATCAATAGATTTATTCCCTATATCCCCATTATATATACAGGGGGCTTAGATTATCAATAGATTTATTCCCTATATCCCCATTATATATACAGGGGGCTTAGATTATCAATGAATTTTTTTTAC
>NZ_JAOQKD010000038.1:0-9104 GCF_025567065.1 Megasphaera stantonii | reverse complement strand
CCAATGTGGCCGTTCATCCTCTCAGACCGGCTACTGATCGTCGCCTTGGTGGGCCGTTACCCCTCCAACTAGCTAATCAGACGCAAGCCCCTCTCCCGGCGGTAGCATATTCAGAGGCCACCTTTCTTCCCACTGCCATGCGGCAATGAAAACGTATTCGGTATTAGCAGCCGTTTCCAGCTGTTGTCCCCATCCGGGGGGCAGGTTGCTTACGCGTTACTCACCCGTTTGCCACTAGAGTCCATAGGAAGCAAGCTTCCCATGTCCTCCCGTTCGACTTGCATGTGTTAAGCACGCCGCCAGCGTTCGTCCTGAGCCAGGATCAAACTCTCCATGATATGTGAAGAGCTGATTGCTCGTTCTTACTTATTATTGGTATTACCTGTTTTGAAATCTTATTGCTAAGACCTCGCACTCTGGCGTATTGTTTCGTATCACATTGTTCAGTTTTCAAAGGCCATGCCGTCTCGCGACGACTTGTATATCTTACCAGACTCGCCCGGGCTTGTCAAGCACTTTTTTCGAAGTTCTTTTCAAGCGAACCGGTATCCGGCCTGCCGCGGCGCCCTGCCGCAACAGCTTGTTTAGTATATCCTCTTTTCGCCCTGTTGTCAAGAGATTTTTTATAAAAAAAAGAAAGCAGAGAGCAATTCTCTGCCTTCTTCGCCTTTATTACTTATTCTACGGTAACGCTCTTCGCCAAGTTTCTCGGCTTGTCGACGTCGTTGCCCCGGCTGACTGCAATATAGTAGGACAACAGCTGCAACGGAATAATCGCCATAATAGGTACGACAAAATTATCCGAAGCCGGAACGGTAATCAACGTATCTACAGTCTTCCGTACTTCCGTATCGCCTTCCTGCACTACGCCGATGACATAGGCGTCGCGGGCCTTGACTTCCTTGATATTGCTGATCATTTTTTCTTCCACGTCTTTTTGCGTAGCCAAAGCGATGACGGGAACGCCTTCTTCAATGAGGGAAAGCGTGCCGTGCTTCAATTCGCCGCCGGCATACGATTCGGCGTGAATATAGGAAATTTCCTTTAATTTTAAAGCGCCTTCCATAGCCAAGCCGTAGTCCATGGACCGGCCGATAAAGAAAACGTCTTCTTTGCCTTCGAAGGAACTGCACATCGCCTTGATTTCGTCAGCGCAGTCAAAAATCTTACGGCACAAATCGGGAACAGCCGTCAAGTCATGAAGAATGCGGGACTCTTCATCGGCAGTCAGCGTTCCGTTCAAACGTCCCATATACAGAGCTAGCAGCAGCAATGTTACAAGCTGCGTCGTATAAGCCTTGGTCGACGCGACAGCAATTTCCGGGCCGGCCCAGGTATAGGCTACCTGATCGGCTTCGCGGGAAATAGACGAGCCGACGACATTCGTAATCGCCAGGGAACGAGCACCTAAGCGCTTCGCTTCTTTCAGCGCGGCCAGCGTATCGATGGTTTCGCCGGACTGGCTGATGACGATGCACAGCGTCTTGCTGTCCGTCAGGGGATTTCTATAGCGGTATTCCGAGGCGATATCTACTTCGACGGGAATCCGGGCCAATTTTTCGATAAAGTATTTTGCCAGCAACCCGGCGTGATACGCCGTACCGCAGGCTGTAATCATGATCTTGCCGATAGACGTAACGTCTTCCATCGTCCAGTTCAATTCTTCAAACTGCACGTGCGAACCGTCTTCGGAAATGCGGCAGCCCATCGTATCCTTAATGGCCTTCGGCTGTTCGTAAATTTCCTTGAGCATGAAATGTTCATAGCCGCCCTTTTCGGCCGCTTCCGCATCCCAGTTGACTTCAAAGACTTTTTTAGAAATGGGATTTCCTTCCAGATCAGTAACCCATACGTTGTCCTTTTTTACGATGGCAATTTCGCCGTCGTTCATGATATAGGTCTTGCGCGTATAGCTCAAAATAGCCGGAATATCCGAGGCTATATAGTTTTCGCCTTCGCCGAGACCGACAATCAGGGGATTGTCTTTTTTGCTGCAAATGATCTTATCCGGTTCAAAACGGCTCATGAACACGAGGGAATACGAGCCGCGCAGCCGGGCCAGCACGCGCTGTACGGTCCGCGTAAAATCGCCGTCGTACATGTCGGCGCACAAGTGGGCAACGACTTCCGAGTCCGTTTCCGACTTAAAGCGGTAGCCTTTTTCCAGCAGCTCTTCCTTCAATTCCATGTAGTTTTCGATAATGCCGTTGTGGACGATAGCGAAATTGCCGGCTTCATCCGTATGCGGATGAGCGTTGAGATCCGACGGTCCGCCGTGCGTAGCCCAACGCGTATGGCCGATGCCGACCGTTCCGACGACAGGATGGGCCTTCACTTCTTCAGCCAGATTCACAAGGCGTCCCTTCTTCTTGCGCACGGCAATCGCGCCGTCATGATACACGGCGATGCCGGCAGAATCATAGCCTCTGTACTCCAGCTTCGTCAAGCCGTCCATCAAAAAATCAGCTGCTTCTCTTCCTCCAATATACCCTACAATACCGCACATACATATAACCTCCTAGTGTGTGTATTTGCTTCCCACGACGACATTGTCCATTCCGTTGCCGCAATGCTTTTCCGCCATGTAACGACTGAAGCTGCCGAGAGGCATCCGCTGACATGTTCGATACTCCTCTTCCTCGTCCGCCCGCCGTTGCCGGCGGGCACTAGCGCTATCCATTTTACGAAGGATTTCCAAACGCCTGTAAAAAAAACAGGAATGAAGCGAACTTCATCACTTCATTCCCACATTCTAATATATTTTATCACCTAGGTCAATACCTACTTGGAGGGACCCATTTCATGCTCTACGACGACGGCAATATCGTCGACGATACGCTGAAGCTGTTCCAGGTCGGGCCCTTCCGCCATAACCCGAATCAGCGGCTCCGTGCCGGACGGACGGACCAGGATACGGCCTTCGTCGCCCAATTCCGCTTCTCCCGCTGAAATAGCCGCCATGATGAGATTGTTTTCTTCCCATCCCGATTTTGTCTGCACAGTCACATTCTTTAAAATCTGGGGATAACGGGTCATGAGGGCCGCTAATTCTGACAGCGGCTTATTCTGCTGCTTCATGATGCTGAGAAGCTGCACCGCCGTCAGCAGTCCGTCGCCTGTCGTATTATAGTCGAGGAAAATAATATGGCCTGACTGCTCGCCGCCTAAGGAATAGCCGTCCTTGCGCATTTTTTCCAGGACATACCGGTCGCCGACAGCCGTCGTTTCCGTACGGCATCCCATGTCTTTCAAGGCCTTGTGGAAGCCGATGTTGCTCATTACCGTTCCTACGACCGTATCCTGCTTCAAGCGGCCTTCTTCTTTCAGCTTCAGCGCGCAGAGCAGCATGATCTGGTCGCCGTCCATATCCTGCCCCTTTTCATCGACGGCCAGACAGCGGTCGGCGTCGCCGTCATTGGCAATGCCGATATCGGCGCCGCAGCGCAGCACCGTTTCCTTCAAATCTTCCAAATGGGTGGAGCCGCAGTTGTCATTGATATTCACGCCGTTCGGCTCCGTATGAATGGCAATGACTTCGGCCCCCAGGCGCTTCAGGATTTCCGGCCCGATAGAATAGGCCGCGCCATTGGCACCGTCGTACACGACCTTTAAACCCGATAAATCTACATTTGTCGACTTGCATACGAAATCGGCATATTCCTGCTGCAAATCCGTCCACAAGGAAATCGTGCCGATGCCGGCACCTACAGGCCGGCTCTGCAGACCGGCTCGTTCGTCGCGAAGCATATATTCTTCAATCCGGTCTTCCATTTCATCAGGAAGTTTGTATCCGTACCCGTCGAAGAACTTAATGCCGTTGTATTCAAAGGGATTGTGGGACGCCGAAATGACAACGCCGGCATCCATGTGATGCGTTCTCGTCAAATAGGCGACGGCCGGAGTCGGAATCACGCCGACCATATAGCATTCGCCGCCGGCAGACGCGATGCCCGCTGCTAAAATGCTGGCCAGCATGGTGCCGGAACGGCGCGTGTCGCGGCCGATAAGAAATGTCGGGTGTTCCTTATTTTGTCCAAAAATATACGCGGCGGCCCTGCCTAAATGATATGCCAATTCCGGCGTCAGGGAATCGTTAGCAATGCCCCGCACACCATCAGTACCAAACAATCTAGCCATTTACAACTACCTCCAAAGGTTGATATTTACGAATGATTTCATTTGCCGTTTCCAATCCATCGAGAAAAGCGCTCATAATGCCGCCGGCATACCCTGCGCCTTCCCCCACGGGATACAATCCCGCCGCATCAACAGCCATGCGGTCTTCGCCGCGCACGATGCGCACGGGCGCACTGGTTCTCGTTTCCACACCGGTCATGACGACGCCGTCGTCGTCAAAGCCGCGAATCTTGCGGCCGAAGTACGGTAAAGCCTGTTCCAGCGTACTGGTCACAAAGTCCGGCAGCACGCCATGCAAGTCAGTCCAAGTCACGCCGGGCCGGTACGTATGCACCGCCCCTTCTGCCGGAGAGGAGCCCTTGAGAAAGCTTCCTACGGTCTGAGCCGGCGCGTGGTAATTACTGCCTCCTGCCTTATACGCCAGCTCCTCGTACCGCCGCTGAAACTCGATGCCGGCCAAGGGCCCGCTGCCGACGTCGTCTGTCGTCACGTTGACGACTAAGGCGCTGTTGGCCACGCCGCTGTCGCGCCGATACAGGCTCATGCCGTTCGTCACGACCCGCCCTTCTTCTGACGCTGCCGCCACGACGGCTCCGCCGGGACACATGCAGAAAGAATAGCACGACCGGCCTTCCGGGCTATGGTACACCAAGGCGTAATCGGCCGGATCCAATCCCAATTCCGCTGCGTCGCAGCCGTATTGCCCGCGATCGATGACCTGCTGGTCATGCTCGATGCGCACGCCGACGGCAAAGGGTTTCTTTTCCAGGACGACGCCTTCGTCGTAAAGCATGTAATACGTATCCCGGGCGCTGTGCCCAATGCCTAAAACGACGACGTCCGTCTCATATTCCTCCTCGCCGTTGACGATAACGGCGCATACCCTTCCCCGTTCATCCCGGCGTATGGAAGTCACGCGGCTCTGAAAACAAACCGTTCCACCTGCCAATTCTATCATATGACGCATATTTTTTACAACGTTCCGCAAAATATCCGTCCCTACGTGGGGATTATAGGCATATAAAATTTCCGGCGGCGCTCCCGCATCGACCAGGGTCTGAAGGATATGGCGCAGGAGCGGATGATTCACCCGCGTCGTCAGCTTGCCGTCGGAAAACGTGCCGGCTCCGCCTTCGCCGAACTGCACGTTCGACTCGGGCCGGAACGTTCCGCCGTTCCAGAATTCTTCCACATGGGCCGTCCGCGTATCTACGTCGCAGCCCCGTTCAAATACGATCGGCTTATACCCGCCGCGCGCCAAGGCCAGCGCCGCGGCTAATCCCGACGGCCCCGTGCCTACGACGACAGGACGATGGCGCAGCACGACGTCGCCGGGCTGCGGCGGAACATAGGCAGTTTCCGCAATCCGGCGGACATCCTTGGCGTCGCGGCAGCGCCGCCATATTTTTTCTTCGTCATGAAAGGCGACGTCTACCGTAAATACCAGATAAATATTCGGCTTCCGCCGCGCGTCTACAGAACGCCGCACGACGCAGATATGCTCTATATCTGCCGGGCTGCAGCGAAGCTTTTTAGCTACCAGCGCCTCTATGGATTTCTTCATAGGCACGCCGGTGCGGATATTCATTACCCTTAGCACGCAATTCGCTCCTTTACTATTCCACGTCTACGGCAACTTCGATCGTATCGGGTTCGAAGATGACGCCGTTTACAGGCGATACGATAATCTTCCATTTCTTATCTTGCTTCAAGCCTGAAATATCGATAGGCGGCAAGTCGATGCGGGATAAATTCTTGAGAATATTCGCGTCTCCCTTTACGGCAACCGTATTCGGATTGATTTTGATTTCTTTCAGCGATACAGACGGAGACACGTCCCCTTCCGTCGTCACGTAAACGGGAATGTCTTTCGTCACGGCATTATGACCGATGGATATGCGGATATTGCTCTGCCACGGCGTCATTTCCAGTCCTTCGACGCGGGAACCGTCCGCCGCCACCAGCCGGATAGGCGCCATGATAGAAAAGTCGTCTATCCTGTCTTCGATCGGAATTTCCACGACAGCCTGTTCCACTTGCTTGACAAGACGGCGAGCGCCACTGATGACGACCTTTTCCGGCACGACCTTCAGGCTGCTGACGAAAATATCGTTCTTCGTCTGTCCTACCAAATGCGGCGTCAGTGCCAATTCCCGCACGGTGTATACGTCGACCATAATGTCAGCCGAGGTCATGCTCTGCTTTTTCAGCTCCGTCCCCGCCGGAATTTCTATGCGGACAGGGGCGCTCATTTCGCCTTCCTGGGCATCGGACAAATCAATATAGGCTTTAATATCCGACGGCCCTACGTTGATAATCGTGTTGCGCGGCCCGGACAGGCGTACGTAGACCGTCTTCGGCACGTTCGATGTAATGTACTGCGAGTCGAGGTTTTCCACGACGATCGGCACCGTATAGCTGCCTTCGCTCATGGGATTCTGTTCGTTAATGATAAAGAACCACAGCACGATCGCCATTAACAGACAAATAATCTTTAATTGCCATTTTTTGTCAAGCTTATTCATCATATCACGGCCTCCACTTGAAAATATTGGCTAAGCCCTGAGGCGTCTTGTTCAAGAAGGTCTTCAGCACGTTGCGCAGGGCGTTGCTGTCCAAGTGACGGTAAATATGACCGCCGTACGTATATGAAATAGAGCCCGTTTCTTCGCTGACGACGACGACGACGGCGTCGGCCATCTCGCTGAGGCCGATAGCCGCGCGATGCCGCGTCCCCAGCTCCGTAGACAAGGAACGGTCCGCCGTGAGCGGAAGCAAGCATCCTGCCGCCATGATGCGGTTTTCCCGAATAATGACAGCCCCGTCGTGAAGGGGCGTATTGGGAATAAATATATTTCCCAGCAGCTCCCGCGACACGACGCCGTCGATGGGAACGCCCGTATCGATGTAGTCGTTCAAGCCCACTTCCCGTTCAAAGACGATCAGCGCGCCGGTCCGCGTTTTGGACATCGAATCGGTAATCGCCACGATTTCATCGATAAGCCGCTCCAGCTCCTTGGCGTTCAGCACATGGCCCGACTGCAGAAACCGGCCCCGCCCGATTTGTTCCAGGGCGCGCCGCAGCTCCGGCTGAAAAACGACCGGCAAGGCGACCAATATAACCGTCATGCCCTGCTGCAGCATCCAGTTGATGACGTGCAGATCCAGGACCCGGCTGACGACCGTTACGGCGCCGAGCACCAGCAGCCCTTTGATCAGGGCCACGGCCCGTGTGTTGCGAATCAAAATGAACAGTTTATACAGCACAAAGGCGACAAGCAGAATATCCAATATGTCAAGCAGGCGAAAGCTGCTGATAAATCCCTGAATAGATACGCTCATGTTAGTTCTCCATTACGGCGACAAAAGAATAATGGTTAAGTAAATTCATTGTACACTATTTTTACTTCAAAATAAAGCCCGCAGGCTCGTACAAAAACGAAGCCGCAGCCAGGAGCTCTTTGAACTGACCCCCAAATGTTAGACCAAAAATCTAACGATTGGAGGTCAGTTTTTTTATGGCGAAACACAGATATGAATTTAAGAAGCAACTGGTATCAGAATACTTGGACAATCAGGGAAGCTACGCTTCCATTTCACAAAAACATGGCATGTCGAGCAGTTGCCAGTTAAAAACGTGGGTTGCTGCCTACAAAAAATTGGGGGATAATGGGTTAAAACGATCTCGATCCCGGAAAGAATACTCTTTCGAAGAAAAGCTTTCTGTGGTAGAGTCTTACTTAACAAGCGAACTCTCGTATCGGGAACTGGCTCTTCAAATGGGAATCAACAATCCGTCGCTACTTGTCAGATGGGTAAATGACTTTAAAATAGCCGGGCCGGATGCGTTAAGACCGCACAGGAAAGGCAGGAAGAAGACATTGAGTACATCGCAAGCAAAAGAAACAGAAGCACAAGTTCAGCATACGGAGGTTGATACCCGCGCAGAGCACGTGAAGAAATTAGAGGATGAACTTCTCAAACTCCGTATAGAGAATGCCGTTTTAAAAGAACTGAGGAGACTGCGGTTAGAGGACGAAGCAAAACGGAGAAGGTTGCGAACGTCATCTTCAGTCTCCGAGGACAATTCAAACTAAAAGATCTTCTCTCCTACACCCATTTGCCGAAGGCAACCTACATGTACTGGCAGAAACGCATGGGCCGCGAACATCCGGACAAAGAATTAGAAGATACCATACAGGAACTCTGCAAACAGCATACCACCTATGGCTATCGGCGAATCACGGGTGAGCTTACCAATCAGGGATGGCGCGTGAACAAGAAGAAAGTACAGCGTATCATGCAAAAGCTGAGCCTTCAGGTCACTTGTTTTACGCGAAAGAGCCGCAGATACAGCTCTTACAAAGGTAAGGTGGGAACCATCGCTCCCAATCGGATACGCCGTCGCTTCCACACGACGGTTCCCCATCAGAAAATCACAACAGATACGACAGAATTTAAATACTATGAAGTGGATGCCCAAGGGCATCTGACGCAGCATAAGCTGTATCTGGATCCCTTTATGGATATGTTCAATGGAGAAATCCTCAGCTATAGAATAGGGAACCGTCCTTCGGCCGAAAATATATTAGAAGCACAGGCGGAAGCGATCCGCATCACGGCGGATTGCCCCTATCGCCGAACCTTCCATTCCGACCAGGGTTGGGCATACCAAATGAAGGCGTACGTCCGTAAGCTCAAGCAAGAGCGGATTTTTCAAAGCATGTCCCGAAAAGGGAATTGTTTGGATAATGCGGTGATGGAAAACTTCTTCGGCTTACTGAAACAAGAAATGTACTACGGCGTCGTGTATTATAGCTACGAAGAATTGAAATCAGCTATCGAACAGTATATCAAATACTATAACGAGCAACGAATCAAAGAAAAAACGACTATGTGAAGCTTTTTCTGTAAATAACTGCCAGGTATAGGTCTTCTATGATACAATCTAAATCATAGGAGGCTTA
>NZ_JAOQKD010000037.1:0-10917 GCF_025567065.1 Megasphaera stantonii | reverse complement strand
AAACAGTGGATATCACCATATACATTAGATACTAAAAGGCCGGATTTACATGCCAAGATGTTTCTGTCAAATATATACCCACAACAACTTGACACTGTCATTGCAATGGTATGGTATTGCTTTTTAATAAAAATGTACGTATACTAATTACAGAAAACGCGGGCAGCGAAGGCGTGTACCGTGCCGTTTTGACAGGCATGTTAAATCGTATTCAGTGCGTTCGTACAATGTTACTTATCAAATATCAAATACGGCAGTATCAAGCCGTTAGAAGCGAAGTATTATTATGAGGAGTTTTAGCATGTTCCATCGGTTGAGAGAATATATAGACATAAAGAAATGCGGGATAGCTCAGCTTTCGTATGCATTACATATTCACGGGGGGGGGGGGTATAAATATACTGCATTACATAAAAAAATAAGGAAAAACAGAGGAGACGAAGGTCTCGCTATGGGTATTTTGCAAGGTAGCAGGGGGTGTATGCTGCCTTTTTTGTGTTGCAATCAGCAGGCACGGCGACACTGCATATCTAACTATACATCGTCATAAGTTCGCCTTTTTGCCATGAAGAGGTTAGTTTTTATAATAACGACAGATAGTGTCGTTTTGATATTGTATACTTGCCATATGAATACAAGGATCAATATATTGCGAGGAGGAATGAGAATGAATTTTTTTGAAGACGAACTTATGAAAGAGGCTGTACGAGAAGTACTGCATCAGCAAAAAGCTTCGACGACGATGTTGCAGCGGCGGTTTCATATCGGATATAATCGGGCCCGTCGTCTTATTGAGCATATGGAAGCTGTGGGAATTATCAGCGGAAAGAATGGATATGAAGCACGGAAAATTATCATGGATGAAGATGAAATATATCAGAAGTTTTTAGACATATGATATTTTTCGAGGAGAGATGCTTGCCTTTTATAGATAGTAAACGTAAAGGAGAATATATATGAATGGATTTTTGGGAAATTTAACACAGTACATACAAAGAACTTTACCTTATCGAATAGGCATTATCATAGTATTGATTATTGCCTCTGGTTTGGGGCCAATGCTTTTAGGAATATTTCCTTATGGAGCTATTGTATTCGTGATTTCAGTAATTTTTCTTGTTACATATGCTTATGAAATACAACAGTTCTTTTCAGAACAGAGAGAAAAAGAAAAAATTGAATGGCAAGAAAAAATATTACTGCATATATCTAATGAACGACAAGCTCTGCAAGTTCAAATAGATCAAGTACAAGAAAGTTTTATAAAACATCTGGATGAACAACAAATTTGTTTACAAAGTTATATACATGACTGCCAACTTGGACTGCAAAGGTATATGGATGGATGCCAAGACATTTTGCAAAAGCAGGTCCAAAGTCAGGGAGATATGATAAAAAATCAAATTACGACTAGTCAAAATGAAATTATAGAGGCAGTACGTGAAAAACATAAGGATGAGATTAGTCTTATTAATAAACTAAGTATCCAACAAGAAAAGATAAATGAACAACGTATATTTAAGTTACATAATAAACTTGAAAAATTAGATGAAGGCAAAAGGAAAGCAATTGCTGTATGTCAACAACAAATTGTACGAACAATTCAGGATACAGCGATACAAAGCGGTCATATAGCTGATAAGCATCAAGAAGCAATCATTACTCAACTTACGGAATGTACTGAGAAACATCAGGTTACTGTAAAGGAATATCAAACTAGTGTTTTGAGAGAATTACAGCACGCCATGCAGTTAATTCTTGATACAAATAGCGAAAGCAGAGACTTACTTTTAGAAAAAATTTGTACAGCATCAAGTGCACAGAAGCGGAGTTATACAGATGGGCAAAATAAGATTTTAATGCGTATGGAAAATATAGCAATGGAGGATAAGAAGGATGCCAAACAACATTTTCAGGATGTTTTAAATGCGGTGCATGATTTGTCTAGAAAGACTGTTTCTTCGGTGGATTTATGTAAGCAAGATGTGATGAATTCTATAAATCTGATCAACACAAAAAGTGAAGACTCTAAAATAGTGTGGCAAAAGAAAGTTATGAGTCTGTTAGATAAGATGGAAAAAGATCATAACGAAAAAATCAGTATTTGTCAGAATAACCTTTCTAACCAAATTATTGAAAGCAGGCAACAATTTGAAACTATTTCAGGAAGACAAAAAGATATATTAATTCAAGCTGTGCAAGAAAGTCAAAATATTACAGAAAAGCATGGAAATCAAATTATTAAAACCTTTGAAAATATGAAAGAGGTTGGATTGGTAGCTATCAAAAATGAAAAACAGGATATTGTCAAACAAATGCAGGATTCGATACAGCCGGTTTCAGATACTCTACAAATGCTTGATGTGAAGATACAACAGGGAACAAATATGTATCGGAATACCATTAATGATAAGTCGAAGGAAATACTGACTCTAGTCCAAAAGAATACGGAAAAACAGGCCGGTAAAGTAATTCAGTTTATTCAAAATTATTCAGATGCTGTCAATAGTTCAAATAAAGAACTAACAAAAACATTACGGTCGGACATGACAGTATTACGGGATACTATTGAGCAAGCGGGAATAAAAACAGGAGATGATATTCGGGGATATACGGATACTGTACAAAATACAATAGGTATTTTACAGGAATCAATAACGCAACTTGACCATCATCAAGATGTCATTTTAGATATAACCAACGAAGCACAAGAGAAACAGATAGCGTTGCAGCAGATGATATCTAAAATAATGGACATGCATGGAAGCTTGGCATCTATACTTTTATCCATTCGGACTACTGTTCAGAATTTATCGAAACAAACTGAACCTCAGATCAAGCCTAATCGAGTAGAGACATTTACTGAACAAGACACAGGGAATACCATATACAATACATTTAAAAAGAATTCATTAATTAAAACAGAAGTAAAAAATAAGGATACAATGATATACGCTGTTGAGTATGATGAACAAGGAAATCCAACAGTAAGCCAAAATTACAAAGATGGGGAGTTGCAATCTGAAGTTACGTATTATCGTAATGGGCAGATAGAGACAAGAAAAGAAATCATACGGAGAAATGGCCGAAAGCATGTGGAAGTATCGCATTTTGATGAAGATGGGAATAAAATTCGTTAAAAATATAAGGAGGTATAGAAAAATGTTTTTAAACATGTTAAATGAAAGGGAAAGTAAAAATTTTTTAGAATTAGCTGCCTTAGCTATGAAATCTAATGCCATTATTGATCGTGATGAAAAAGCCGTATATGAAACGTATAAAAGGGAGGTTAATTTATTAGATTATCAGCTAAAAAATATAGACAGAGAAAAATTAGTTACGGCTTTTTTATCTAGCACGAAAAAAGTTCGGAAAGCTGTATATATTGAATTAGCCGGAGTGCTGTACGCTGATGATAGGATCGATCAAAAAGAACAGGACTGGTTAGAACAATTAGGGAAAGAATGGGGATTCAGAGATACGGAAATTCGTCGCATGATTCGATGGGTACAGGATTTTAATGATTTATTAAATGAAGGCTATGATTATATTTTAAAGTAGGGAGGAATCAGATATGGGATTGTGGGCTAGTTTAAAAAGTGGAATTAAGAAGGTCGCTAATAAGGTTGCGAATACTGCGCGCAGCGTCGTTAATTATGTAAAGGAAAAAGCAAACGTTGTACGAACGAAGGTAACGAACACATGGAATACTTTTACAGGGAAAAATACTTATAATGAGGCGAAAGCTCTATATGATAAAATAAAAGCAACCTACGAAAAAAAGAAAAAAGAATTTGATACCATGCTAGCAAGTTATTTAAGCTCTATTGAGAAGCATGTAACGGCTATTAACGCAGCACGTCAACTCATTAAAAACAATTTATTTAAGAGCTTTGCCGAAGATTTGAGGCGTATTACAGATGTTGAAGAGACCTATCATTTTGCGATTGATTCATTTACATATGATGCTCCTAGTCTGACGGGCATAAAAGCGAGAAAAGAGGTTTTTAAAATTGATTTTGATAAAGATAAAATAAAAACGACAATACAGGCTGTGTTTACCTTGGGCTTTTGGACAAGGAAAAGAGCAAAAGAAACATTGTTGGCGGTAAAAGAACAAGAAAAGGTCGTCAATGATGAAATCGCTAAAATGGATGGAACAATAAGAAAACTAAAGATGATAGATAAATCTTTAGATAATATAGAGTATTATTTTGAATCATTAATTAGCATATATACTCGCATATTAGACCGAGTAAACCACGCTGTGAATGGATTATATGTTCGTTGCCTAATTAAAGCTCATAAAGTGGTCGGCAGTGAAATGCTTGTTGCGCATTTGCCTAAAGTACATCAAGAAGAGTTGCAGGCTGCTATAACGGCAACGAAAATATTAAAAGTAATGGCTGAAAAGCCGCTGCTTGTCGATATAGATCATTCCGATAATATAGAAAAATTTAATAAAGATGTGATGCAAGCACAGAGTAATATCGATGAGCAGTGCCAAGCTGCATAAGGAGGATATAATGCATACACCTGATGAAATACGCAAAGCTATTGCCCAAGCGTCACCCTTGGAAATGCCTAGAGTCTTAAATAATATTGAACTGTATGATCAGAAGAATTCTCAAGAAATATTAGATGAAATATATCAAGAGTTTGAAAGCGGAAAAGATAAGGAAGAAAATGTAGTTATTCCTGTCTTTACAGCTATTGTTGATAATTTCTTACGTAAGTCCAAGGCTGGTCGAGAGTTACAGTCTAAAGGCTTGTCTACGACGCGAATTGTAGATGAATGTCGCTCATTTTCTTATGATGAGGAAAATATATCAGTATTAGGAATTCAAAATAAAAATGACGCGGCTGGTAAACAAGGTGATGCGGTAGCTAAAACCATTAACGAAGATGCAGGATTAAATATCCAAGATAATTATATAAATAATAGGAAATCATTATATGAAGATAAAAAAGCAATGGACAAGTATAAAAAGGATAAATATTCATCGAATAATAAAACTGCGAAAGATGAATACGACCCTAATAAAAGAATATACCAAAGTAAAAATAATGTAGATTTGCGTACAACCGATTCCCGTAATGGTAAAACTACTCGACGGGCCGAAACAGACCATATCATTCCGTTAGAAAAAGTACATTCCCAGCTAAAAGGTAATTGTCTCCTTACTGATAGTGATGTTAAAAGTATTGCTAATATGGAAGATAATTTTGCAATAACATCTGAAACAATTAATCGTAAAAAAGGTAAATTAACAAATACAGAATTTATTGATTCTGGAAAAGCTGATGAAGCTGGGTTGGATGATACTGCAAAAGCTATTATGAAAAGGAAAGAACAAGAAGCACAAAAAGCCATTAATAAGGAAGCAAACAAAAAAGTTATTAATAACTATGCAAATAATAAAGAATTACGCCAGAAAGTCAATGATGAACTAGCAATAAAGGCTGTTGAAGGAGCCAAAGCTGGTGCAGGATTGGCAGTAGGTACTTTTATTGTTGAAGTTTTTAAGCCAATGTATTATGAGCTCAAAGACATGCTGTTGCACGGTATCGAGCCGCCGATGGGTGTATCCGATAAAAGCGAAGCATTGGGATTACGGCTTCAACGAATTCGCATATATTTATCTGAAAAGTGGAAAGATATTGCTTCTGGCGGAATAACAGATATCTTGAAAACGGCATTGAATGCCTTGATCAGCGGGATTATTAATTTGTTTTTTGGCGTGGTAAAAACTTTTTTAACTTATATTAGAGATGGTTTTACTGCGTTAGTCAGTATGGTACGCATTTTAGCTGATTCTGAAAAATCAACAGCGCAAAAAGGTGATGCCGTATTGAAATTGGTTGCTACAACCGTATTAGGAATGGCGGGGAGTTCATTGGCTAATCTGGTTCCAGGTTTTAATTCTCTTCCAGAAGCTGTACAACTTGTCGTACAAGGAATTGTTATTGGATGTGGAGCTGTGCTTGTATTTCGTGCATTGGAAGCATTAGATTTATTTGCCGTTAAGGCTGAGATGCGATATGCACGTGTACAGGAAATTTTTGATGCTCGTCGCCAAGCTATGGAAGATGCAGCAGAGGCCTATGATGTAGCTGCAATGGAACAGTTGACGAAACAACGCGCTCAGTTTTCTACTCTTTCTGCTGCGATTAATCAAGGTCTTAATGATGACAATATGGAGGTAGTAAACAATGGATTGCTGGAAATGGCAGACTTTTTTAGAGTAGATATTCCTTATCGTAGTAGGGAAGAATTTGTAGAATATATGAGTTCAAAGCCTAAAATTGTATTATAAATATAAATTACCTTTGTAAAAGTGTATTTCTGATATATACTATATGTACCCTCTTTACTAGGATATCTAGTGAAGAGGGTATAATCAATGTAACGGGGAAAATGGTATGTATGTATATCAGGGACCTAAAAGGAGAAGGAGTATGGAGCAAAAAGATTGGGATGGGTTAGTTAAACTGCTCCGCGACGACATGAAGCCGGCGTTGGGCGTGACCGAGCCGGGGGCGATTGCGTTTGCGGCGGCTAAGGCGCGGGAGTTTGTGAAGGGGGATGTGGAGCGCGTCGACGTCGTGCTGAATTCCGGCATGTATAAAAATGCGTTTACGTGCGGGATTCCCCATTCCGACGCCGTAGGGAACGCCTATGCCGCGGCGCTGGGCGTCGTGGCCGGCGATGCGACACTGGGGCTGGAAGCGCTGGCGAAGGTCGACGACCAAGCGAATGAAGCGGCGAAGGGGCTTGTCGAAGGGGGAAAGGTATCCGTGCAGGTCGGGGAGATTACGCCGGATATTTACATCCGCGCAGAAGTGGCGACGGCGTCGGATTGCTGTGCCGTCACGATTGCCCATACGCATACGAATATCGTAAATATCGTCGTCAACGGCGACGTCGTATTTCAGAAAGACGACGAAGGGCAGCCGGGGCAGGAAGATGTGGGCGGCGCGCCCATTCACGAATATACGCTGGCCGAATTGTATAACTTTATACAATTGGTGCCTATCGAGGAGATTTCCTTTATCCAGCAGGCCTACGACATGAACCTGGCCTTGTTCAACGAAGGGGTGAGCCATGAGCGGACGACCTTTCTCAAGGCCTTGTGGGATATGAACGGCGGGAAGATGATTTCCGGCGACGAAGTGACGACGGCGCAGCTGCTGTGCGGCGGCGCTATCGAGGCCCGCGTCCTGGGCCTGGACAAGCCGGCCATGAGCATTACGGGCTCAGGAGCTCATGGGATCATCTGTACGATGCCTTTATACGCAGTCTGTCAGGTCCAGGGGATTTCTGCCGGGCGGCTGCTGCGGGCGACGGCGCTGAGCTATTTGATTACCATGTATATCAAGGAATATTCCGGCCGCTTGTCAGCGTTCTGCGGCTGCGCTATTGCTGCCGGCACGGGCATGGCCTGCGCCCTGGCCTGGCTGAAGGGCGGCGATTTAGCCGTCATGGAGCGCGTTGTCGCCAATATGGCGGCCAGCATTACAGGCATGATCTGCGACGGCGGAAATCAGGGCTGCACGATGAAGGGCGTCACCGCTGTCGATACGGCGTTCCGCTCGGTACGCTTTGCTTTGTCGGGCGTCGGCGTCGACCCCGTTCACGGCGTATTGGGTTCGACGCCGGAGGACACGTTCCGCTACATGGGCTGTATTGCTTCGCCGGGTATGGTCGGAACGGAGCAGACGATGATCGATATCTTAAAGGATAAATCGCAGAAGGGAAATCGTATGTCCTAAACAAAAAGCCGTCTCATTGGGAGCTGGTGCTTCCTTTGAGACGGCTTGTTTGCGTTTTTTAATCGGCAGGAACCTTATTTCTTAGCTTTGCGCTGGTTTTTGGCATCCTGGCTGACAAAGGTTTTAGTTGCCGGATCAAATTCCGGACCGTCGTAGGTCGTGCTGATCTGCACTTCGCCGGACACGACTTTTTGGTGCAGGTCGTGTAACCTGTTGACGGCTTCGGCCGGCACGAAGGGTGCGACGGCTAAGCGGACGATATCCGGCTTTTCCAAGCCGATTTTCGTAATATCGTGGGTCAGCGAACCGGCCTTGTAATCCTTTGCCGCGTTGAACAGGGCTTCGCTGGAGTCAGCGACGGCCGAGCCGACGAAAATAGGCGATTCTTTCGTCCAGTCGATGACGTTGCCGATTTCCAATACCTGTCCGTTGGTCTTGGCGATGACCTGGTTGACGGCGCTGCGCCCGCTGTTGAGCATCGTATAGATGACGTCGACGCCTTCGCCGATCTGCGCTTCCGCCGCTTTAGCGTTTACCTTCATATTATCCAGGTCGCCCGTGAAGGTCGAATAGAACTGGGCGTGGGGATTGGCGTACTTCACGCCGTTGTAGAATGCTGCCCGGGCTTGGAGTCCCGGTTTGGGCCAGGCGCCGGAAATGTGGCCGACCTTGCCGGTCTTTGTCATATAGCCGGCCAGCGCGCCGGCTAAGAAGGCTGACTGTTCCTGGTCGACGACGTAGCTGCTGATGTTGTCGCCCTTTACGCTGCCTTGGATGACGACGAACTGGATTTGCGGATACTCCTTGCTGACAGCGGAGACGGGGCCGTTCATCTGCCCGCCGTGGCCGATAATCAGCTTCGGCTGTTCCTTGGCTAATTTCTGCAGCTCTGCTGTCAGGACGGCGGCGTCGGACGTGGCAGACACGTCGGAGACGCATTTTACATTCGCCGTGACGCCCTTGGCAATGCGTTCGTAGCCGCGGTAGCCCGCTTCCATAAAGCCGTTGTCGTGGGCCTTGCCGGGCAGGAGCACCGTGATTTCCGGAGCCGTCGCCGCCTCCGGGCTGGCCGTTTCGACGACGGCTCCCTGGGCAAAGGCGGGGAAGCAGGCTGCACATCCTAACAGAAGTACGGATTTTTTCAATGATACTTTCATAGGAACACCTCTTTGTCGTAGTATAGATGAGTCCGCAGCAGAAGAATACCCGCTGCCGGACGAATTGCTGTAGCTTACTTCGTCATTGGATTTCAATGCCGCCGTCCTTGTAGCGCTGCAGGTCGTCTGTCCCGATATCGCTGTCCATGATGACGACAGGCGTCTGCGACAGGGGGAAGACCTGCTTTTTGGCCAGGCGGTCCAGCTTGGTAGAATCCATGACGGCGTAGGTTTTCCAGGCGTTGCGGGCCATGACCTGCATGATGGGGATTTCGCGGAAACGGAAATCTGTCAGGCCGGCCTGCACATCCAGCGAATTGACGGCTAAAAAGCAGATATCGGGGAAATACGTTTCCGCTTCGCGAAGGCAGCGGCTTCCCCAGGTGGACTGCTCTGCCCCGTCCCAATCGCCGCCGAGCAGGTGGATGCGGCATTTCGGATTGGCTGCGGCGGCCTCGGCTGCGGCGATGTTGTTGGTCACGATGGAACACGTAAGGTCGGCTTGAGCGATTTCTTCGGCTAAAATCGTCGTCGTCGTGCCGGAATTGAGCATGACCAAGTCGTTGGGCTGAATGATCTGCACGGCTTTGCGGGCGGCTTCCCGCTTGAGCTCGTTGTGTATGACCTTGCGGCCGTTGAAATGGGCGAATTGATGAGACTCGTGGACGGCTTTGGCGCCGCCGCGTATATATTGAACCAAACCGGCCCGGTCTAAGGCTTTCAGGTCGCGCCGTACCGTATCGATTGATACGTTCAGCTGCTGGGACAAATCTTCCAGCTTGACGACGGAGGTACGGCTCAGTTCCTGCAAAATAATATGCTTGCGTTCTTCCTGAATCATGAATGCTGCTCCTTTGCGTTTGCTCTGTCATAGTTTATTGTATATCAAATCCGTTTGCGGCGACAAGGATAGTTTTGTAAAATCCTTTTGCGAGAATTTTACAAAATGTGCTGTAATTTACATATATTTTGCCGTTTATTTGCAGAATTTAGAAAAAAATGTCATAATATAAGTATATAAATGGAACTATCCGAAACTATTACGGCAGATATTGGTAAATGGAAAGGGGCAGACGCATGAAGTGGGAAGGAATTATTTTCGATTGGGCCGGTACGACTGTCGATTTCGGGTCGATGGCTCCGGTCGTCGTCTTTCGGGAAATTTTTGCCAAACGGGGCATTGCCGTGACAAATGAGGAAATCCGCCGGCCAATGGGCATGCTGAAGTGGAATCATATTCAGGCGATGCTGGACATGCCGCGGATCCGCGGCGAATGGCGGCGGCGGTTCCGCAGCGAGCCGCAGGACTGGGACGTCGATACGTTATACGACGATTTTGAGCCGATGCTGCTTGCCCTGCTGGCCCGGGGGACGGAGGTCAAGCCATATGTGGCCGATACGATCGCCGAGCTGCGACGCCGGGGCTATCAAATCGGCAGTACGACGGGCTATACGAATATCATGATGAAATCCGTCGTCAAGGCTGCTGCCGCGCAGGGCTATGAAGCGGATTTCTGGATTACGCCGGACAGCGTATCCGGTTTCGGCCGGCCCTACCCGTATATGATTTTCCGAAATATGGAGCATTTCAAATGGCAGCAGACGAGCCAGGTGTTGAAAGTCGGCGACACGGTGACGGACATCCTGGAAGGAAAGCATGCCGGCGTCAAGACGGCGGGCATCATCGTCGGCAGCTCTGTCATGGGGCTGAGCCGGGAAGAGTATGACAGCTTGACGGAAGGCGAACGGCAGGCGGCCTGCGAGCAGGCGCGCGCCGTATACGAAGAGGCCGGCGCAGATTATGTGCTTCACGATATACGGGACATACTGAGCATAGCAGAATAAGGATATGAAGGCGGCTAAATGGCGGACACGGCGTCGTTTAGCCGCGTTTTTTGTTTTTGGCTATGTCACAACAAACAGTTGATAAATAGCCATTTTTATAGGGGAGTATCAGAACTCCCCTACAAACTGTTATTTGCAGTTA
>NZ_JAOQKD010000036.1:0-11108 GCF_025567065.1 Megasphaera stantonii | reverse complement strand
CTCCTTTGTTGATGATTTCTCGCAAAACCATTTTAACATGAAGCTTCACTATGGATTTTTGTTTTTTGATTACCTGTTCAAATTCATTTTACAATTAACCGAGATTACATTATGACACTAGGACAAGAAATCAGGTATTACCGCAAGAAAAAAGGCTTGACGCAGACGGAATTCGGCGCGCTGTTCGGCATGTCCAAGCAAGCCGTGTATTCATGGGAGACGGGCTTGTATTCCCCTGACATTTCCGTATTGCTGCGAATGGCCGACTTTTTCCAAATCCCTATCTGCATCTTAGTCGGCAGGCCGGGAATGTTCTGTCAGGATGATAAGGAACACGAATCGGACTGTCAGTACTGCGCTTCGATTTCCGAAAAGGACAGCCGCATCATCCGGGCGATCCACGCCTTGCCGCAATCGCAGCAGCAAGCCATCGAAACGCTGCTGAACATCGAAGACCTGTCGATGCGGAAATAGCGCTTCCCCTTTGTCAAACGCCGCCAAATGCGATATGATAAGAGAAAAGTATAGTGCAAAGGACAGATTATCTATGACTACTTCTTTTATCACGTCCGTATACGGCCGGACCGAAACGGAATACATCGTAAAAAAATCCCGCTTCATCGCGACGCTGGCAGAGGTCCGCAGCGAAGCAGAAGCAGCGGCGTGCATTGAAAAACTGCGCAAGCAGTATTGGGATGCCAATCATAATTGCTACGCCTACCAAATCGGCGTCGACGGCGCCCTGCAGAAATCGAGTGACGACGGGGAGCCGTCAGGAACGGCCGGGCGGCCTATGCTGGAAACGCTGAAAAAAAGCGGCGTTACCAATACGGTCGTCGTCGTTACGCGCTACTTCGGCGGCGTCAAGCTCGGCGCCAGCGGCCTGATCCGGGCCTACAGCCACGCCGTCACCCTGGGGCTTCAGGCAGCGGATATCGCCGATTACAAGCCCTACGACATTGCCGACGTTACCGTCTCCTACTCCTTCGTCAGCACGCTGGAACGGATGACTCCGTCCTTCGATATCCTCGTCGCCGACCGCGCCTTTTCCGACACCGTAACCTTTACCCTGCAAATTCCGCAGGAACGGACGGAAGCTTTCAAAGCAGCCCTCATCGACACGACGAACGGAACGGCTCACTTTATCGATAAAGGAAGCCGGACGATACCCATTATTCGGCCGAAAAACCCGCAGTAATAGCGAATACTATCTCGCGTTACTGCGGGTTTTCTCATGTGTTTTCCCTTATTTCTTATATCCAGTGGCGAAATCGACGACGTTTTCCAGCGCCTCGCCGGCCAGGAAATGACGCAGGTTGGCAGCGGCAATGCGGACGATGTTGTCGTGCGTAGCCTGCAAATGGTATCCGCCCGATACGTGAGGCGTAACGTAAAGCCCCGGCGTGTGCCACATCGGGCTGTCTGCCGGCAGCGGCTCCGGCTCCGTCACGTCGACGGCAGCGCCGGCCAAGTGCCCGCTGCGGACAGCGGCGCACAAATCGTCCTGCACGACGTTGCTGCCCCGGCCGACGTTGATAAAATAAGCGCCCTTCTTCATGGCGTCGAAGCGTTCCTTCGTATACAAGTGATACGTTTCCGCCGTGTTGGGCAGGCACGACGCTACAATATCCGCCTTGGCCAGATACTCGTCCAGCTTATCCATCGTACCCATTTCATCGGCTTCAGTCGGCACGTCGCCACTACGGCGGCGCATGCCGACGACATGAGCACCCATGGCCTTCATGCGCTTGCCGAACTGGCGGCCCAAATCGCCGAATCCAATGACCAGGACCGTTTTTCCGTATACCGACTCTACCTGGCCTTCGTCATGCCAGTCGGCGTTTTTCTGATTGTCGTAGTATCGGTACAGCTTTTTCATCATGGCAAAAACCAGGGCCGTCATATGCTCCGCTATGGCCAGGCCGAAAGCGCCTGTCGCATTCGTAAGGGCCGCTCCGGCCGGCATGACGCCGTCCTTGCAGTATGCGTCGGCGCCGGCGCTGCTGAGCTGAAGCCAGCGCAGCCTGCGGGCATGGCGCAGCTGGGCAGGCACAACGTTGCCGATGATAACGTCGGCCTTGGCTAATTCTTCTTCTGATACGCTGGCGCTGACCAGCCCCTTGACGGGCCAATACACGACCTCATGGCCCTGCGCGGCCTCTTCAATCCAACGCACATGTTCTTCATGGACTTCCATTGCCACTAAAATTCTCATGCACTATCCCCCTCTATATCCTATTAAAAGATTCATATATACACTATCAAAAACTCTCCGTCTTGTCGAGGCCCTTTCCGAAGCTGGAACGCCTTTCTTCCACGAGGCCTTGTGCGCCTTCATCGGTCATGGTATAGTAAAACAAACTCACACAGGAGGGATCGCCTATGATTTCCGGCGTCAGCCACATGACATTTATCGTTCAGAATCTGGACAAAGCGACAGAATTTTTTCAGACCATCTTTTCCGCCCGCATCGTCTACGACAGCGGCAGCCGTACCTTTTCCCTGTCGCGGGAACGATTTTTCCTCGTCGGCTCCTTATGGCTCGTCATCATGGAAGGGCCGTCCCTGCCGGAACAAACGTACAACCACATTGCCTTCCAAATCAGCGACGGCGAGTTTGAGGCCTATAAAGAGCGGCTGACGAAGGCCGGCGTTCCCATGCGGGAGGCGCGGAGCCGCATCCCCGGCGAGGGCCGTTCCCTTTATTTTTACGACTACGACAACCACCTGTTCGAGCTTCATACGGGCACGCTGGAAGAGCGTCTGGCAGCGTACAGCCGCCGTCTTCAGGAAGAAGGAGAACGGACTGAACAGCATTCCTCTCGGTAAAATGAAAACACACCCTGTACGGCGCGATTTCGCCTGAAACGCGCTGTGCCGGGTGTGTTGCATATATCGGCTAATTATGAGAATATCTTACCAGTCCAAGGTCCCTGTAATCAAGTAGACGAGCAGCCCTTTTTCGGCGTGGCGGCGATTTTCCGCTTCGTCGAGAATCGTTTCCATATGGGCCTCCATGACGTCCTGGGAAATTTCAAAGCCCGGATGAATGGGCATATCATGGAATACCATCGTATCCGTTCCTTCGAGCAGGTCCGCGTTGATCTGGTATGGCATCATCATATTGATGATAGATTCTTTCTTTTCCTTATATTCGGGATTGGTGAAAAATTCCATATCTACCCACGTATCGGTATATACGCAGTCTACGTCGGCGACGATTTTTTTCAAGTCGGCCTGGGAAATATCCGTCGGCACTTCGACATAATGGCCCGTCTGCTTCAGTTCGTCGTAAAATTCGCCGCCTACGGCCATGACCTGGCTGAACGGCGTCAAACCGTACATCGTGCCGCCCAGCTTGGCAACGATTTCGCTCAGGGAATTGTACGTATTGTTTTTCGCGCCGATGTACAGTACCTTCACGTCAAAGCGGCCCGTCTTTTCATACAGGGTCAGCATGTCGGCCAGGGCCTGCGTCGGATGGAACGTATTGTCGCAGCCGTTGATGACCGGAACGGTGGCGTTCTTCATAAAGCCATGCGTCGTTTCGGCCTTCTTAAACCGGCCCATGATGCAGTCGACGTTGCGGCAGACATATTTTACCTCACTGCCCAAATCGCCGATGGTGAAGTTGCTGTCCGCCCATTTCTGATTGTAATGACGACCGCCTAATTCTTCCATGCCGATGGCAAAGGACAGGTAGGTCCGATTCGATGTTTTTTCAAACAAGGTGTATAATTTCTTGCCTTCCAGAATATGAGAATAAGCTTTCTGATTCTGTTTGATTTTTTCGGCCAACAATAAGATTCCTTTGATTTCATCTGCCGTATACTTAGCAAAACTATTTGCGTGTTTCATTCTATGCATCCTCCAAACTTGAAAAACAATACTGTCTGTGCATATCATAGCACAGACAGTATAACTTTTCAAGTTTTTATGCATATTTTATACAAATTAATGCATGTATCAACTGACATACAGCTATAAATCCGCATGATTACGCCGATTATTCCATACGCATATAAATAGTTGCAGTATATTTTTTACCGGCACAGGATACAAATCGTTTTCTCTTTTCCTTATGCCGCCAGTGCAGCTTGCCGCCTCTTGACCTAGAAAAACCTATCTTTCGACGGGCATATAAAAAACCGGCAACAACAGGGTCACCGGTTAAAAGGTCGATTTATGAACTTGGTTTTGTGAACGCTATTACGCTTTAACTACGTTAGCAGCCTGAGGTCCACGAGCGCCATCAACGATTTCGAAGTCAACTTCCTGACCTTCCGTCAAGGATTTGAAGCCTTCTTCCTGGATAGCCGAGAAATGTACGAATACATCGCCGCCATCTTCTCTTTCAATAAAGCCATAACCTTTTTCTGCGCTAAACCATTTTACTTTTCCGTGCATAACGAAATCCTCCTAAAAAAACAATTCCAGCTAGCTTCTAGCTCTTGTGTTAGTGTAACATAACCGATAAGCAATGTCAACCAAATTTATGGCTGTATTATGCCATATATTTACGGCGTAACCTATACTGCATCCCTCCCCTGCATAGGGGATATCACAGTCCGCCGCCGCACGGCAAGACGCCGCCTCACAGGGCAAGCAGCATGCAATATTTCGTATAGCTGCATATGCTATTGTTACGTCAGGCGCCGGAACCACTCGTAATAATACCAGGCAAAATACCCATGGATGAGGTATACCAATAATTCAGATAATTCTTCCACGTTGGCGTCCATATACGAATGAAACAGCAAGCCCTTATCGCCGCAGGACGCCAGCACGGCCGCTGCCGCCAAGACGCAGAATAAAAAGGTGGGAAAGGGGATATCATGAAGAATTTTCTTCCAGGGCATACAAGCGACGAGAGAGCAAAATACGACGGCCGTGTATACGCCGATGGCGGCGTGTATCATTTCATGACCGGGAATCGAATTCATGGACACAAAGGTCGGGCCGTGGCTGTCCATTCCCGTCGGGAAAAAGACTCGTCCCCAGCTGAGCTCCCGCCCCAGAAGCAGTAAAAAATATCCGGCTGCCGCCAGCCACAGCCGGTGAATGGATTTGCCGCCCGTTCCCGCCGTCTTGCAGAAAAAATAGGCCGCCAAACACATATCGCCAAATAAAACGATGTTTTGGAGCATTTCCAATACCCCGTTTTCCCAAGCCAAGTAAGGCGGCATGACATAGCCGAGAGGCAGCAGCAGGACAGCATATACGGCAGCGCCGCGCTGCATAGCCGATACGTACAAACGGCGGCGCATGTCTTCTTGCAACACAATACATCACTCCTATAAATCATAAACTTACAGCACGCAGGCTCTGGTACTATTTTACTATGTTTCAGTACCATTCTCAATAGGAAGTTTTGCAGAAACGCTGCGGCGCCGCCTTGCCATGCCGCTTCTTATTCTATTTTCTGACGTAATGGACAAACGCGAAGGCATGCCCCTTTCCTTCTTCGGCCGTATGTTCTTCCCGCTCGCAGATCCGCCACTGGCTCCTATCGAATTCCGGAAAAAACGTATCGGCCGGAAAAACGTCGTCGATTTCCGTCAAATACAGGCTGTCGGCCTTGTCCATAAACGCTTCGTACATGGCCGCGCCGCCGATGATGAAATACTCTTCGCCGTCGGCCATGAGGCGGCAGACCTCGTCGACAGAATGGCAGACCTGAATGCCTTCATGGGCCTCGCCATAAGCGGCTTGTCTCGTCACGACGACGTGAGGCCGGCCCGGAAGCAGTCCCGGAAGGCTTTCAAAGGTCTTGCGGCCCATGACGATGGTATGTCCCATCGTCAGCGCCTTAAACCGCTTCAAATCAGCCGAAATATGGCATAATAAGCCGTTGTCCTTGCCGATGCCCCCGTCGCGGGCTACGGCAGCAATCATGTGTATCATTTACACGGCCACCTCCATGGGCAGCTTTCCTAAATGCCGGTAATTATCCAGGGCAATATCGTCGGGCGTAAAGGCGTAGAAGTCGGTAATATCCTTGGCAATGACGAGCTTCGGCGCGTCCATAGCTTCGCCGCGGCAAGCCAGCTGCGTTTTGAGGGCTTCTACGTGGTTTTCATAAATATGGGCATTGTTGATGACGTGCGTAAACAAACCCGGTTGCAGGCCGACGGACTGGGCAATGAGATGAATCAACACGGCGTACTGCGTCATGTTGAACGGCACGCCCAACCCCATGTCACCGCTACGCTGGATGAGCATGCAGTTCAGTCGGCCGTCCGTCACGTCCCACAGCGTCTGGAAGGCGCAGGGCTGCAGCGCCATATCCGGCAGGTCTTCAATATTCCACAGCGATACGATCATGCGGCGGTTCTGCGGGTCGTTGCGCAGCATGTCGAGGAGCTTGTCTACCTGCTTGTATTTCCGTATCTGATAGCCGTAGGCCTTGCCGATGGTGCCGTCGGGCCGCATCCATTCGTCCCACACGTGGCAGTTCATTTTCTGCAGTTCCCTCACGTCGTTGCTCTGGAGCTGCCAAATCCAAAGGATTTCCTTGACAGCCGTCTTGAAGGCGACGAATTTCGTCGTCAAGATGGGAAATTCTTCAGCCAAATCAAACTGCATGATTTGATGGGGCAGCTTATACGTCGGTACGCCCGTGCGGTTGTTGGCGTAATAGCCTCGTGCTAAAATGTTTTCTACAATATTTAAATACTGCATATCAGCAGTGCTCATGAGTATCACCTCTGGTTCTGTATGTACGATTCGATAACGTGAATAAACTGATTTCCGTACTTGTTCAGCTTAAAGTCTCCGACGCCCTTGATCTGCGCCATGGCCTCCAGGCTCAGGGGCTTCTGCGCCGCCATTTCCCACAGCGTCGCGTCAGAAAAGATAACAAAGGGCGGAATATGCTCGCGCTGCGCCAATTCGTAGCGCCTGGCCCGCAAGGCGTCGAATAAGGGCCGTAAGGCGTCTTCGTCGATAACGGAGGCTTTCTTTTTGACCTGCCGTTTCGGAAGGTCGATTTCCGCATCCGGCGGCGCGACGACCCGCGCTTGTACGACCTGACAGTTGCCGGCCAGCACGTCCCGTCCCGACGCAGTCAGGGAAAGAACGGGATATTTTCCTTCCGACTGCTCCAAGTATCCGTCTTCGACAGCCTGCTTGACCATATCGCGAATTTCCGGTCCCGAATAGGACTGCAGCAGGCCGAAGGACGATTTATTCTGAAACCCGTAGCGCTTGACCTTGGCATTTTGGCTGCCCTTCAAGATATCGCAGACCATCGTCAGGCCAAACCGCCCTTTCAGCTCGTCGACGCACTGGCAAATGTTGCGCACTTCAAAGGTTCGGTCTTCTTCTACAGTCTCCTGGTCGCAGTTGCCGCATTTTTCGCAGCGCTGCCACGACGGCTCCTCGCCGAAATACGTTAAGATGTAGCGGCGCAGGCAATGCCATCCTTCGCAGTACTGAACCATGCGCTGCAGCATGTGGAACTCCTTGTCCTGCTGCTGCGGATCCTGGACGGACATTTCAATGAGATACTTCTGAATCATAATATCCTGCCGGCTGAACAACAGGATGCATTCGCCCGGTCCGCCGTCCCGTCCGGCCCGTCCCGCTTCCTGATAGTAGCTTTCCAGATTTTTCGGCATCTGGTAATGGATGACAAAGCGGACGTTGCTCTTGTCGATGCCCATGCCGAAGGCGTTCGTCGCCACCATGACGTCGATATTGTCATAGGTAAAATCGTCCTGGGCCTTTCGCCGCGCCTCGTCGTTCATACCGGCGTGGTACTTGCCGACGCGCACGCCCCGGCGGCGCAGTTCGCCGTACAGCCGCTCCACTTCCTTGCGCGTCGCCGCATAGATGATGCCGCTGTCTTGCTTGTGCCGCTGCAAATACGACAGGATAAACATCGTCTTATCTACCGGCGATACGACTCGGAAATATAAATTAGGCCGATCGAAGCCGCCGATAAATACCCGTTCATTCTTCAGCCCCAGCAAATTCATCATATCTGTCTTGACCTTTTCTGTCGCCGTTGCCGTAAAGGCCCCGACGACAGGGCGACGCGGCAGCTGAGCCAGCCAGTCCTTCACGGCGCAGTAGCTCGGGCGGAAATCATGGCCCCATTGCGACACGCAGTGAGCCTCGTCGATGATGAGCATCGCAATCGGCATGGTCTGCATGAAGGACGAAAAGAATTCGTTCTGCAGCCGTTCCGGAGACACGTATACTAATTTGATCCGCCCGGCCCGTATAGCCGCAAAGCGCTGCTTTGCCTCGTCGAAGGAACACTGGCTGTTAATATACGTCGCCGGAATCTGCTGGTTGACCAGCGAGTCGACCTGATCCTTCATCAAGGAAATGAGAGGCGACACGATGAGCGTAATCCCCGGCAGCAGCAGAGCCGGCACCTGAAAGCAAATCGACTTGCCAGCCCCCGTCGGCATGATGGCCAGACAATCCCGCCCTTCCAGCAGGGTATCAATGACCTTCTCCTGGCCGGGCCGAAAGGACTCGTAACCGAAGTATCGTTTTAATATATCAATAGGCCGTGCCATACGCTCCTCCTTATCCAACATTACATAATACAGCTTATTGTATCATGCATTAGGGTTCAGCACAATGACAGGCATAAAAAAGACACATGCCGTAAGACATGTGCCTTTTGCTGCATGACAATCTTATTTTGCCAATTCTTCCTTCAATACGTCGCCCAAGCGTTTGATGCCTTCGACAATGCGGTCTTCCGGCATGTTGGAGTAGTTCAGACGGAAATGGTTGGCATTGCCGCCGTTGGGGTAGAAAATACCGCCCGGAACATAAGCAACATCCTTCGCCAGGCATTTCGGCATTAATTCCTTCGCATCCATGCCTTCGGGCAGGGTAACCCAGGTGAACAAGCCGCCCTTGGGATAGGTAAAGGTAACGCCTTCAGGGAAGTATTTTTCCATGGACTGATACATGAGGTCGCGGCGTTTGGCATACAATGCCGTAATTTTAGCGATGTGCGCTTCCATGTCGAACATCTTGAGGAAGTATGCCGCCTGACGCTGACCGAAGGTAGACGTGCCGAGGTCGACGGCCTGTTTGAATTTTACGAATTTATCAATGATTTCCGGATTTGCTACAATCCATCCCAAGCGCAGGCCCGGCATGAAAATCTTGGAGAACGAGCCGAGGAAGACAACCTTGCCCTGCGTATCCATCGATTTCAAAGACGGCAGCTTTTCGATATCGTAGCGGATTTCGCCATACGGATCGTCTTCTAATACGACGACGTCGTACTTATTGACGATATCCATGAAGGCTTTACGCCGTTCTACAGGCCAGGTAATGCCCGTCGGGTTCTGGAATTCCGGAATGACGTAAATCATGCGAATAGAGTCATCAGCAGCCAAAATCTTTTCCAATTCTTCCGGAACGATGCCCTGATCGTCCGTCGGAACTTCCGTATATTTCGGGCCGACAGGATCAAAGGCCATGATAGCGCCCATGTAAGACGGGCTTTCCATCAAAATCGTCTGATCCTTGTCTACCAAAATCTGAGCCAGAATAAATAATGCCTGCTGCGAACCTGTCGTGACGACGACGTCTTCAGGCTTGCAGTCTACAAAGAATTTATCCTTCATGCGCTTGCAGATTTCTTCGCGCAGAGGCACGTAACCTTCCGTCGTGCCGTACTGCACGGCTTTACGACCTTCTTCATTGTAAATGGCTTCGTCGACCTTTTTCATTTCTTCAATCGGAAATAATTCCGGAGCAGGCAAGCCGCCGGCAAAGGAAATCACTTCCGGTTTTTCTGTCAACGCCAGTAATTCAGCAATATCGGACGCCTGCAGCGTCTGAGCAAAACTAGAAAATCTTGTCATAATACTACACCCCTTAAATCGTAGTTATCAAATTTCCCCAGTGCATAGTATTATATCACTTTTATGCTTATAATGCAATTAAAACGATTGCTAACGAGATGAAACGCTTAAAAAACTAAATTGTTTTACCTGATTTTCATATACAGGAAGCTAGTAAGATGAAAAAGAATCTATGTAAAAAGATTACATTCCTGATGGATATGTTTTCTGCAAGGCGTCGAATTGACACACTTGAGCCGTGGGCTAAACATATTAATGTTTTATTGCTACCGATTCGAAGTAAACGACTCATTACCAGTTGCACGTCGCTGCTGCTCCTTCAAACGGTGTTCCCTGCTTATGTTTATCCCCGGAACCTGGAAGGATAGAAAACCGCACATATACAAAAAAAGAACGCATACATGATGTATACGTCTCCTGCTTACGGTCGTCGCACCTATCAGTCGGGTCTGCACACATGAATACTTCTTCATGACATGTTCTGCTTACGCACGGACCCGACATAAGTGACTCATACTCGTTTGCGCGTCGCTTTCGCTCCTTCAAACGGTGTTCCCCCTGCTTATGCTTACCCTAGGAACCTGGAAGGATAGGAAGCCGCCATATACAAAAAAAGAACGCATACATGATGTATACGTCTCCTGCTAACGGTCGTCTCACCTATCAGTCGGGTCTGCACACAGGAATACTTCTTCATGACATGTGCTGCTCACGCACGGACCCGACATAAGTGACTCACACTCGTTTGCGCGTCGCTTTCGCTCCTTCAAACGAGGTTCGCTACTTATCCCAGGGCAGGCCCTGGGTAGATAAGAGGTCGTTGTATACAAAAAGAGAGCAGTGCCAATGCACTGCTCTCTTTTTGTAATCAGCGGCTTCCTATCCTCCCAGGGGGCCTCCCCCCAAGTACTTTCGGCGTTTGCGGGCTTAACTGCTGTGTTCGGCATGGGAACAGGTGGATCCCCGCAGCTATCGCCACTGAATTTTCTAAGGGCCCGTGCCCTTACAACTGCATAAAACGAACTTCCTTAACGAGCCTCCGCTCTGTTTACGGTTCCTTTCTCAGAACCTGCTTCCAGATTCCCTCACCCACTCCCTTCGGGAGTAAGCGACTCAGTCCTGCTTACCCTAAAGGGTAAGTGATTCAGTCGGTTTTACGCGTCGCTTCCGCTCCTTTAAAACCGCTTCTCTACTTAAGTCAAGCCCTCGGTCTATTAGTACCGGTCCGCTCCGTGCATCACTGCACTTCCACTCCCGGCCTATCTA
>NZ_JAOQKD010000035.1:0-11110 GCF_025567065.1 Megasphaera stantonii | reverse complement strand
CTCCTTTGTTGATGATTTCTCGCAAAACCATTTTAACATGAAGCTTCACTATGGATTTTTGTTTTTTGATTACCTGTTCAAATTCATTTTACAATTAACCATAGAAAAAATTTCACACAGTCATACCATACTAATTATATATCCTAAAACTTTTCTAAACGTATTTAGCATAATTTATCTCTCCTTTTTGTTTGTAAGTTGGGTAGTATACAACCATGGGGCTTCTCCAGGAAGTATTTGTGTAAGATCTCCTGCTTTTAATCTTTTTTGAAAACCTTCTTTGTATTCTTTTTTAAGGGTTTCATAAAATTCTTCATCATAATTCTCCCAATTTGGATAATTTTCAATTACAAATGGACCAGCAAATGATCTTACCCAAGGAATAAGTTCTTCTTTAGGCAGATGTGGTAATACGTCAATTAATTTATTACCCATAATAATTCCTCCTTGCAATCGAAATAAATGATATATGACAAAGCAAATCTTATAAGTGGTCATACCCCTGCGACTGGGCTGCTACATTTCCTACATTGATAAATAAAGACGCACAATCCCGACTGGGAAAGTGGTAATCCACATTTGTCGGACCACGCGTTCCGAGAAATACCCAGTCAGAACCGTTCTTACGCTGGTATACCTTTTCTACATTGCCACTGGGAATACACCAGTACGCGACAGTTATCCGTTCGCCGTTAAATATAACTTCTGCGCCAAACATACGGCTGGATTTGTCGAACCAAGCACTGCTGCGGTTGACCTCAATCGAAGCGGCAGATACAACAGGAACCAACGGTGCAGTCGTCAGCAGGCAGCTCCCTATCCCCAAACAAAGCATAATACCTAAAGCTATAACTACTTTTTTCATGTGAAATTCCTCCTTACAATACATTCCTTAGACTGTGACTTAATCACGCTTTTCCTCTACATGGTCGTATTGCTTCGAAGCCAGATAAAACTCCCATCCGTCTGACGATTCTTCTGTTATATGACCTAATAACATCTTCGCTACATAATTGGACGTATACCATGCTGGACGCTCGTCTTCTTCCGGCATTGATGGTAGAGGTGCCTGAAGAGATAGCGGCGACAATAACGAACGTTGAGACATACGATTTCTAAAGGGGGAACGAAGTTTTGAGATAAACTTATAATTTTCTTGCGATTCCTTCCATCGGAGAAACCAAAAGATTGCTTCGGCAACTGCTATGGAGGAGGCTATATTATGCACTTCCTGTTCGCCAATTTCATGCAAAAAGGTACTCATATCCGGTTCTTGTCTTATGAAGAATTTTGCAATCTCATAGGCAGCATCTTGCCAATGAAGGGGAATGAGCAACGGCTTCAAGCGATTAAATAATGCAAAATAGCCGCCTCCATGTCGGACAACATATTCTAAATTTTCTCGAGACGAAGGATACACGCCGAGGATCACATATGCAGCTCGCTTCCACGTATCATTGGGATACAAGTCGCTATCAAGCAATACGGAATAGTCTGCTTCCATGCTTAGTCCGGTAAATCTATTATGAATGGTCGGCATGCCTATCACCTCCGGTCAAACGATAAAGAAATATTTTACCATTCCTTATGCAGTTGTGCATTACGTAATGCAGCGATATATACAACCGCAGGTACTGTTACACGATATGCCGGACCAGCAAGGTCGATAGCCATCCACAGTCCGGAAAGAGCTATTCCAATAGGACCTGCTAAAACAGATAAGCTCCTTACCAACCCCGCATTTAATGCTAAAGATAGTCCGCGCCCCAAGATCGCTTTGCATACGGCATTAGCGATAATTAACGAAAGCTTATATGAAGTAAAGCCTCCGGCTCTAAATAAAGAAATCAAAACGCCGCTGGACATGGATGTAAAAAATTTAGTAGTATCTCCTAAATTTTCTAATACTGTTTCTTTTTCTTTCTGGTCCATTTTTTCCCATGCATCTTCCAATACCTTTTCTAATAAACATTGTTCAATCCGTTCAATAGGAGCTTGTTTATTATAAGATACTTTCAATTTATCGCTTACATCTATCAGCATTTCCCGATACGAAACGCCATGTCCTCTAAAGATATTGGCAAACGAATTTCCTCCCATATCAGCCAGCTCATCTTTTATTAAATCAAGATATTTTTTGTGGTCTGGATAATGAGCTTTATATTTGTCGTTGCATGTTAACAATTCTGATAGAGTGCCCTTTTCCGTAATCAATTTTACAATGGGCTCTAGTTCATCATTTGAAAGAGTATTCAAAATATCTAAATCAGGATCATGATACATAAAAAATACCTCCTATTTTGCATTTTATACTAAATATAGTACACGTTATTTCTTTATAGTAAGGGTAATTTTATTAAGCCTATCTTTTTTATAATTAGGTAATTGGCGTATAAACTTGGCAATGGACTGATTTAGGGAATTTACATCGCTTTCTTTTAATATCCCATGATCAACCATTTCGAAACATTGCATTTTATTTCCATTTATAGTAACCCAAAATTCAATAGAGTAGCTGAAGTCGTCGACATACGCCGTGATATCTATCATTTCAGTATCAGGAAGCAATCTAGCAACCAGTTTATAGATATATTGTTTTAATTCATCCATATCTAAGCCTCCCTAGAATCCATTACGCAATACGTTCGATATGTCTTTTGACCTTCGCCGGTTTCTGAAGTATAGGTAATACAAACAGTTGTTTTCTCTAAATTTCCATATTTATCATATTCTTCTTTAATAGAAGAAATTTGACCATTCGTATCTTTTAATATTTGCTGAACATTTTCGATTCCTTTTGGAGAGACATCGGTAAGCAATTTGCCATCAAGATCATTATCAAACTTATAAACTATATTTTTTTCTTCTGTGACGATGTTTACTATAATCTTATCAGGCCGTTTAGATTCATCGGGATACATAATATGTATTTTCATGGATACGTTCCTACCGGCCTCAAGCTCAGCCTTGATATCATTTTCCATTCGCTTATAGTCGCTCTGGTTGATTCGGGAATCCATGGCTATCATATTTCCTATACCTGGATCACCATTTATATCTCTCCCCAGAAGATGTCCGCCCTGATCGCCTGGTTGACGATCTTCACCGCCCGCTATCCTTTGTTCTTGATTATCGCGAGAGTTGTCCGGGTTATATTGCGGCACAGCCTCGCAGTCAGTGATTCGCCCCATGTCATCGGTTTTATAAATCGTATTATTTAAAATATAAGTAGCATTTGGTTTTAATTCTCCATTTTCACTATAAATTTCCCCGACGTCGTCGATTTTAATTGTATCAAAATCTAATTCAAGTAACTCATCCATTATATCGTCGTTTGGTATATCCCATTGTTCAGCAGCTTTTCCTAAAGGAGAATCGGCTACATAGCCAATTAGTTTTTCAGGGATTTCATCTATTTCTCTAAATGCGTCAAACATCATTACCGGCCTCCTTTCAGCAGTTGATGCGCCCATTTATACCAAACTCTTCTTCGAAGATTTTCTTCTTCTGGCTGTGTACTCCAATCTTTCACAAGACATTGCATTAACATACATTCTTGTTCCCTTGACGCATTAGGAACAGATTGCCAGATTATATTTTCTAGCATATGTGTTAGTTCACTATCTGTAGATGCATGCAGCATACAATCGCTTACTCTATCACGAACACCTAAAATATCCGTTATCCTTCTGGACAATAATTCGAAATTATGCGGTAACCAAAGAGTCAGCTTGTTTGTCTGTTCATATTCAAATAGTTGCTCTTTGATAAACTCTATAAGGGGCGTAGAAAGCATCAACAGATGTAACCCAGATTTAATTTTCTCTGGAGAAAAACGAAGTCGAGTCTTTATTCTTCCTTGAAGTAAAAATGAAAGTAGCTCTTCTTTTACTTCCCTTTTCGTTAATTGATTGGTAGCAGGAGTAAACGCATATGGCTTAGGTACTGTTTTACACTTATTAATTTGCACAAGAATAGGTTCAACCCAATCATTTTGATACACGGCGGCTACGCCTTTTTTCAATTTTGCTAATTCGTCTATTTGGTCATCGGTTAGACCAGCAGCATAGCCAACTAATTTATCATCCTCTTTGTCGGGAAGGCGCAAGATAATTTTTGTATTGGTATTGCGAATAACTGACATATCAAGCAAGTTTGGAGATTGGTCGGCAACAAGAAAACCTTCTCCATATGTGCGCATCTCAGCAATAGAGTTGGCAAGCAATTCTACTGATTTTCCAAGCAGATTTGCGCTTTCAGAAATCTGTGAAGTAGACGTACGTTTTAACAAGTTATGTGCTTCTTCCAATACCGTTAGATGAGATAGCGGGCTATTGCTCTTGCCAAGGGCCATACGGTATTCATAAAGCTTCATGACCAATAATCCCATAATTAAGGCTTTTGTTTCGATAGAACCGATACGACTCAAATCAATAATTACATTTTCATCGAACAGTTCCGTGTCGGTAATATCAGTTTCATTACAAAAAATTAATTTATTTAGGCCATTGGTTAATGAGTGGACACGGGTCAATAATGCGCCAGAATAATCGCTCTTTCCGTCAGCCGAGTACTGTGATTCGCTGATTACTTGACGAATCTGTTCAAATAAGTCGGAAAAATTAGGATATTGTGCGCCTTTTTGATTTTGTGAAGTTATTAAATCCCATCCGGCTTCAACATATGCTCTTTCTATTGCTTCCTTTAAAATGGCGGGCATCGCTGCATACATAGGCCAGCATGCATTAAATATTTCAACGAGCCGATCTAAGTGTTCTAAAACATGGATATCTTTAGGAAAGCGAAAAGGATTTAGTTTTAGCAGTGCCGTTTTTTGCGGATTAGTTCCGTAAACACTTACATCAGGGTATTGTCCAAAAATGTCTTTGTATTCACCTTTAGCAGGCTCAATGACCATAAATGGAATACGATGATTTGCACGAAGTTGTTCTAATATTTTATAGATAGTATTACTTTTACCGGACCCGGTAGATCCCGTTACGAAAGTATGCATTGTCAGGGAATCGACATCTAAGGCAACCTCTGTATCCAATTCTGCTCCCATACTAAAGATTTTCCCTAAATGCAGCTTTTTTTTCGGTACATTATGTCCATATGTTACTATTTCTTTACCGAAATCGGCATGCTCAATAACGGGGAACCCACATACAGCTTTACGAGGCAATCCCATCTGAATCGCCAGCTCATTGCTGCTGACAAGAGATGCAGCAGTCACTGGAAATTTACCAATATCAGAGGAATATACGAAGGCTGGATGAATAAAATTAGTAAGATAGCTTCTCAACATGGGAAGCTTAGCAGAGTCTCTACGCCCCCAAAAGTTCAACGCCGACGTTTCCAATCCTGAGTTTTCGCCTTTCATTAACGCTTTATATGTACCTGCCGCCATTTCAGCCGTTTCCTGACTATCTGACAAAAAATAGGCGGCGCATTCCCACATGCCTAAGCTTTCACATTCATCAATCCGCTTCAGCTGCAAGTCAATTCTGTTTAACGTATTCAGCACCGTCTTATTTTGTCTGGAAAGCTGCATGGTTGTTGAGGTACCAGTTGTTGTGCCTTGCGTAATAGTCTCAGTAGTACCTTCACTTTTATTCTCCGTCTCAGTATCAGCCTTTGTCTCTGTCTTTCCCTCACTATGACTTTCTGTTTGAGAATCTGATGTTGTAACTGTTGTCGAAAACAAAGATAAAAGACCGCTTATAAATGGCGCAGCTGCTGTAACCGAAATTGATTTCTTTGCTAATGCACGAGCAACCGCTTGTTTGAGCGCATCAATATCTTGCTTTGAAACGGAGTGGCCCATTGTTTTGCTATCCGAATCAGTTGTGCTCGTACTTTCAGATATAGTCGTCGAATGTGAAGTGCCTATTGTCTGGCTATGAGATAATGCTTGAGAAATTGTAAGCGCTGTATTACTCCCATAGGATAATTGCATCGTCGCAAAGGGAGACAATTGCGTATAAATGGATTCATAAGCATGGCGAATTTCGTCAAGACGTGAAGTAGAAGTGCTATTTGCCAATATAATTGCCGTATAGATCTGACCTTGCATTGCTAATGCTAATTTTTCTAATCCTTGAATAAAGGTAGTATTATTATTAAAATCATCATCTTTATTATTTGCAACACAGGATACAGACACAATATCTTGTGTTGGAATACGATCCAAAAGATTTTGCGCTTCCGAATCTAATAAATCGGCAACTTTTACACCGGGAAACTGCCCGCATAAGGCATTTTTTAGGGTATCTTTAAGAGATTTTGTCGTATGCTTTTCATCATACGAACGAACGCCCATATAAAATTCAGTTTTACGTCCATCGCTGTTAGCAATAACAAATATTCCGCAATTTAAACTTTGTACGGCGTCAAATACGGAAGCAAATTTATACGTAGAATATTCGTCTTTTTGATAAACCATTTCCGTGATTTTAAATAAGCGAATATTATTCAAATCTTCAGCGTCTTTGTCTAATGGAACGATATCCAAAGAATTCAGGGAATGTAAATATTTTTTTAATACGACGTTATTGATTAATTGTCCGGCATTATTTAATTGAGCCGTCAAAGCATCATACGTCAATATTTCATGATTAGATGGCATAATGATCACCTCTTTTGACTTGCTACCGCAACTACACCGCCTGCAACAGCTCCTACAGCTACGCCAACCGCTACGGCTGTACCCACTGCATACGCAATAGTACCGCCAACAACTGCCCCCACAACCACGCCAGTTCCTATCTTTTTTCCTTGGTATCGTCCGGAGTACTGATCTTGTTTTTTTTGCGCCTGATAAGAGTGAGAGCCATCATTGCCGGATGAATTAGAAGGCGTATCCGTTGAAAGAGGAAAATTAGAAGAATCAGGAACCTCCTTTTCGGAAGGATGCAAGTAACGAACCACTTCTTTTAAATGAACAATTCGTTCGTGAGAGAAATTATCAAGAATTTGAACCATGAGCTCGTTCATATAATCGTCATTCCATAAGGACCTATCTGTAATGAACGCGCTTCCATCGTGTTCATCATATAAGCCGGGCATCGAGCGAGCAATCTTTTCCATTTTTGAAAATTCAGCAAAAGAGGGATCTAGTAAAAGACTATCCTTCATCATAATGCGTACGTCAAGAATTTTCCCCGCTCGTACATCTTCGCAAAATGTATTATCAGACATAATGACACCTCTTTTTTAGATTTCTACTATTTCATTAAATTTATTCTGAATTCGTTTAAGCCAATCTAGATTCTTTTTGATTTTATCTATCTCTTCTTTTGTATGGTTTTCTTTGTTTGCTGCCTCATCTAATTCATCCATTTTAGATTTCAATACCTTCTTCATTTTTTCGAATTCTTTCATAAAATATTCTTTTACTTTTCCGGACTGAACTAATGCATGAGAGTGAGCATTAGCAATATTTTCCCTTAAATTACGTTGAATAGGCTTTAAAAGATCTTGTGCTAATTCTCTATCAGAAACAAATTGAACGTCTTTAAATAGGGTCCGATAATACCCTTCTTCTTGAAACCATGTCCAAGGTTTATACCAAGCCTTGTCAGTATTAGGAATCCATTCCTGGCCATCCGCTACCCGTCGCGTTTTTTTAAGCTTTTGAATAAAGTCTTCATCCACTTTCGGTATAGTACTGCCAACCAATTGTATTGGATCAATGACTATGGTGTTCGGATTAGACATATCTGCTGCAAAAGAAGCAATTTTCTCTTTATACCGTTCAAGAACTTTACTAGCTGCCTCTATTAATTGCTTCTGCAAGAGTTTACTAAGGTCATCCTGAAATTGATGGTCTAATTTTTCAGATTTTACTTTGAGTTGTTGACCTAGTTCTATGGCTTCAGGTAGTGTCAGAGAGCGTCCGCGCATTTGAAGAAGCTGTTTAGACAATTGTTGTTGGTATTTATATTGAATTTCGTCGATAAGCTCCTTTGATTGCTTATTAATTCTATCTATAGCTTCATCCATGTCCTTTTCAAATTGCCGAGCTTTCTTAATATCATTGACTTTTCTCTTTATTTCTTGAATGTCGCTTTGTATTTTTTTTCTTTTTTCCTCGCTTTCTGAAAGCTCTTTTTTGATTTTTTCAAAAGCCTTCGTCTCTTCAACCTGACGCGTAAATGTATCATAAATATTTTTAATCATGGCAGTCTTCGCATACTTTTCTACGTATTGGCGAATCGCTGCTTCTAAAGAAGGAATACCCGTATGAATCAAGGCTTCTTCATAGGCATCATCATTGCCTTTTGCCATGTCTAATTGCTGCGAAATTGTTTCAGCAACGCTGGCCGGAAGCGTAGAAAATGGATCGCACTGAAGATATGTTCTTTCATTTAATTTCTTCACAGCAAATTCCGCTTCGTCCATAGCTTCTTCATCAGCTAAATTATTTTGCACCAGGCGTATATTCAATGCCGGAAGCGCTCCTGTAGGAAATAAGTGTGGATTTACAATACCTTTTTCTGCCAAATAATCACGAACACTATCTAATGTATCTTTCAATTCCCCGTCTTCCTTTTTTCTGCCATCTACTTGATTTACAACAAATAAGAAACGGTCTTTACTCTGTTTTCCTCTTACAGACATACTTTCAGCAATAGTCTGCAATAAAGAGTTATCGTCATTATTACCATATGTGCCCGTCATGACATATAAAACTAGTGCTTTGGAGGACTGCACAAGAAAATTATTTTGAATTTCTTTATGCCTGCCATCCCGGGTATAATTAGGCCCCGGTGTATCAATAAGAACAAGGGAAATGTCTTTAGCTGAAACAAAGGGGATGTTTCCTTCTGCCTTGACAACAGATACGTCTTCATTACTATTAAGCTCCTGCATAGTTTTAAGAGTCGCTTTATCATAAGTTATAATCTTCTCTCCATTTTTTCCATATACATCGGCTTTCCATACTCCATTTTTGTTGTCATTATCCTTAAGATAAGTAATTTTTGCTGTACACGCTTCGGCTTTTGAAGGCATCAATTTTTCACCAAGCATAGCGTTGATGAGCGTCGACTTGCCTGCACTCATCGTAGCGACTACGCATATGTTAAACTCATTTTTTTTGAATTGCTCGAATGCATTTTTTATAGGGCCCTTTTTTAAATCTGCAAAAGATCCTTTTTGAATCTCTTGGAATAACCTCTCAATACTGGCTTCTTTATCTGGTATCTTCTTTGCCTGTTTGTGATGTAATTGAAATACTAAATTTGGTTTATCTTTCTCAAGCCGATATTGGGAAATCACTGCTTCCAAATCATCGTAGTCAGGCTGTATACCGTAGAATGTAATATCGAAATCCGTATCGTTACATTCTTCATATAAGAGCGTTGGCAACTCTTCAATCCATTCCTGTATACGTGTATTTAGAGAATATTCTCTAATTTGACTATTTTCTTTCAGTTCCTTTCCATCAACTGTGATCTTGGTTTCTAACTTATACGGATTATACTTGATAAATACTTTTTTCATAAGAAAACCTCCTTAAAGGGTATTACTTTAAATATCTAATATGGAGTCTAATGTATCTTCTACTTGTTTGATGCTTTCTTTAGAAAATTCAATGGGTGACATGATTTTCTCCTTAAATCCGTCTTCTTTTTTGTATTTCTGAGCTCTATTTTCAGCACTTTTTTGAAACAGTTCTTTCAGTATTTCCACGGTAGTTCGAATTTTTACTATATTTGCATATTGCTCTGCATATTGCTTAAGAGCTTCTTCTAAAAAAGGAATGCCGCTATGAATTAACGCCTCTGTATAGATATCCTTATTATCTTTCAAATGTGCGACAATTTTGTTGGCGCTATTGCAAGATAATGGAGCTAACCGTTCGCACTGCGTATAAGAGCGCTTATTTAATTTTTGAACCATCCATCGCGTATCTTCGGACAATTCTTTATCAGCTTTTTGAGCCTGTACCATACGGATATTCAATGCAGCCAGTGCGCTGACTGGAAATAATAAAGGATTTACTATGCCAAGACTTTTTAAATATGTACGAATGTCTGCCAACGTTTTTTCCATAGGGCCGTCTTCTTGTTTACGCTCGTCCATTTTATTGATGACAAATATGAATCTATCCCTGAGATAATTATGACCACTCCTTTCCTTGATGATAGAACGTAATAGTTCATCATCATCGGTGGTACCAAATGTGCTATCCATAACATACATGATGAGAGAGTGCGATAAATGGCTCAAGAGTTCTTGTTGTCTTTCTCGGTGATACTGATTTCGTGCATTATTAGGTCCCGGAGTATCAATCAACACAAGACGCATGTGACAGTCCGATATAAAAGGGATATTTCCTTCTATAGTAATCTGAGATATGCTATTATCACTATTAAGTCTTTGCATATCCTTTAAGGTTACATTTTCATATGACCGACCGTAAACATGTACTTTCCAAGAATCCGTTGGGGAATCTATCTCTTTGATATAGGTAACCAGAGAGGTGCAAGATTCTTGCTTCGATGGCAACAGCTTATCTCCTAGCAACGCATTGATTAATGTAGACTTACCAACACTCATAGGAGCGACCACGCATACTTGAATTTCATTATTGTGCAGCTGTTTAAATACATCTGTAATTTCCTGTGTATAAAGTTTATCTATCGACTTGTCTTGGAGCTTTTGAAACACCTCGTCAAGCCGGCGTATTTTATCTTCGACCGTTTCCACATGAATTCTGTCTAATAACACATTAAATGTTTTATGTTTTAAACAATATTCTGAAAAAATGGATTTTAAATCAGCATAATCAGCCAATGGACCATAGAACGTTATATCGAAAAATTGATCAGAATACCTCTCGCAAAGTAACTTAGGCAAGTCTTCTGCCCATTCTTGTAAGTAGGTATTATTCTTTTGGATGAAAGGATTTTCGTCGACTGATATTGTTGTCTCTAACTTGTACGGATTATATTTTATGAATACTTTTTTCATATAACATTTTCCTGGTAAATTGCAAGTTGAATTTGAACAACCATAATCAGGAAACACACTCACTAGCATAAACTTCATCGAGGAATGCATCAAATAGCTCTGACGGCGTATGGTAGCCCAAAACACGCCG
>NZ_JAOQKD010000034.1:0-11457 GCF_025567065.1 Megasphaera stantonii | reverse complement strand
CTCCTTTGTTGATGATTTCTCGCAAAACCATTTTAACATGAAGCTTCACTATGGATTTTTGTTTTTTGATTACCTGTTCAAATTCATTTTACAATTAACCGTTTTTATTTAAGGAATAGTATGTTGATAATATGACATGGTACTCATAAGGTATATTGACAAGAATGGTATATGATGTAAAATGAACGTAACAAGAGGATATATAACTAATGTGTTATGAATAATGAGTAATTAAAATCGTATCTCTTTCACTATGGGGATACGATTTTTATCTATTTGCAAAAATAGACAGGCAGTCAGGAGCGAAGCGTCGGCTGTCCCGTTTACATGAGAAGTGAAAGGAGAGGATGGAGTATGCTTAGGCGGTGGGAGAAGAAAGGGCTTGCAGTCATTTGCTTTCTTGTCAATTTCACCGTTTCTGTTCATGCCGCTGAGCCCAGCGACTGGCGGCAGACTGCCTATTCCATCGCGGCCGGGCAGATTGGGGCCGTCAACGCCTACCGCATAGAGGACGACTTGATATGGCGGCGCATTGACGACAGCCGGTTTGCGGCTTTTAAAGGCATGCAGCGACCGACGGATGCCTCGGACTGGTCGGTAAAGTTTTTCTACCGCAGCGACGTATTTCCCCGCTATGGCAGCGCATCGCTGTCCCAGGATTACAGCTCCATGCAGCTGGGCTACGAAGCGGGGCGCGTGTGGAATTGGCGCGGCGGCACGATGCGGCAGGGGCTGTTTTACTTGTCAGGGTCTTCGAACGCGTATTTGAGCAGCTACGACTCCGGCGGCATATCGTACGGCGGCGCGTCGTCGGCCATGAAGAAATACGGCGCGGCCTGGTACACGTCGTGGGAGGGCGCAGACTCACACCGCATAGAAGGCGTGTTTCGGGTGACGAGCCTGCGGAATCACTTGTCCTATACGGATGAGGCCGGTCAGAGCCGGTCGGAAGCGTACCGAACGTGGATGCCGGCGCTGGGACTGCGCTGGTACCAGACGAAGTTTGCAGCGGACAGCTTCTTTTGGGAGCCCCAGGTCGGCGTGTCCTTCGGCTATATGAATCTGCCGTCTGTAGGGTCGACGGCGGTGTATACGCCGAAGAATCAGACCCTGCTTACGGGAAAGGCCGGCCTCATGGCTGGAAAGACCTATCGTATCCGCGGCAATCAGGGGCTGGCCTACGGCCGGTTTGAAGTGCAGCGTGATTTTACCGGCCCCCTGTATGGAGAAGGGAAGAATGTGCAGAGCGGCGATTCGGCTTCCGTGTCGCTGGGGTCGGGGCCGTCATCTTGGTACAATATGACTGTCGGCACGTCTTTCACCATGGGCCAGGGCAATACGATTTGGGGCGAGCTGACGCGGCGCTTCGGCTCCGACATGAGACAGACGTGGAGCGTAACCGGCGGCCTGGTGCTGCGCTGGGGCGGCGCGAAAAAGGAAGACCGGGAAGAGTTCAAACGGCTCAAAGAGGACGAACGTTCCTTGAAACACGATAAGGACGCAGCTAAAGACGCAAAAAAATAACATCCCGCAGGCACGTCGGCTTCAGATACCGGACTGCTTACGGGATGTTTTTCGTTATGGGTGATATTGCCGCATGGCGATTTTTTGCTGACGGCGGGCGAAGATGCTCATGATGAGCACGATGACGCCGGCTAGGACGAAGACGAATTTGATGCCGACGAAGGTCGCAATGACCCCGCCGAGAAGGGGCCCGGCCATAGAACCGATCTGCTGAGCCGAAAAGAGGAGGCCGAAGACGCGGCCTTTCATGTGGGCCGTCGTGTTTTCCGCTAAAATCGCGTTGATGGACGGATAAATGCCGGAGAAGAACAGGCCGATGGCAAATTGCGTCGCTGCGAAGTAATAGAGGTCGTCCGGAACGGCTTGCAGGAAGAATACGAGGCTCGTGGCGAACAGGGCGTAGGTCAGCGACGTGTGGAAGCCGTGGTGCTGGCCGAACCGGCCCCACAAGGGCGATGAAACAGCGCTGGCAAAGCCGCCCAGGGAGAAGACGAGGCCGGAAATGAAGATCAGGTTGTCCAGATGGCCGGCCAATTCCGTTACGTACGTCGTCAGGACGGGCTGGATGATGAGGATGACCATCTGCACGAAGACGGCGAAGATCAGCATGTTGCGGATGAGGGGATGATGCCACAGGCTTCCCTCTTCTGCCGGCGCGGCGGCCTTCGCCGTTTCTGTCGGCGTATCCGTGTCAGGCGGTTCCTTGATGAAGAATACGAGGATGAGAAAGTTTAGGAATAAAGCGCCTGCGGCGAGGAAAAAGGACATGCGCATGCCGAAGATTTCCGCCAGCAGCCCGCCGAACAGGGGGCCGATGACCCCGCCGGCCGTCAGGGCGCCCTGCATGACGCCCAGGCAGATGCCCAGCTTTTTAGGCGGCGCGTACGTCGTCATAATAGCCAGCTCCATAGGCCACAGGCCTGCGGCAAAGCCCTGGAACATGCGCATGAACGTCAGCTGCAGCGGCGAGGTGACGATGCCGCCGAGAAAATAGCTGATCGCCAGCAGCAGGCTGGAACGGATCGCCATGAGCCGCTTGCCCTTCTTATCGGCCAGGCGTCCCCAAATCGGAGCCATGATCGCGCTGACGGCAAAGGTCGACGAAAAGACGACGCCAGACCAGATATTGACCGAAGACGCGTCTACGCCCAGCTCCCGCGTCAAATACATGGGCAGAAAAGGAATGAGCATCGTGTAGCTGGAAGACATGAACACGACGTTGCAGGTTAATATGGCTAAACAGACTTTCCAATTCATGATCGATTCGCCTCTTTTATATGGAACATTCTATATATTTCTTTATATACTTATAATAATCTATTTGAGTACGTTCATTATACTGCAACTTTTTGGAAAATGATAGACCCGTCTTATGGTCTTGCTGAATTCATGCCGGACTTATATAATAAAGACACCGCATGGCGACGGGCGGGCATGGCGCCGCCTTTTTCCTGCGGAAGGACAAGATTTGAAAAGAAGGAACGCTGCATGATTATATATCTCCTGAAGCGCATAGCTGGCGCCGTCGTCGTGCTGTGGGCTATTATTACGATTACCTTCGGGCTGATGCACGCCATACCGGGCGGCCCCTTTACGCAGGAAAAGAAGTTGCCGCCGGCCGTCATGGAAAACATCGAAGCCCGATACCATCTGAACGACCCGCTCTGGAAGCAGTATGCCGATTACGTCGGCCGGGCCGCCGTGTTGGATTTGGGCCCGTCTTATAAATATCCCGGCCGCACGGTGAACGACATCATCGCCGAAACCTTTCCCGTATCGGCCGCCTTGGGGTGCATCAGCCTGTGCCTGGCCGTTGGCGTCGGCGTGGCGGCCGGTCTGGCTGCAGCCTGGTACAAGAACCGCTGGCTCGATTACGCTCTGATGCTTGGGGCGACCTTTGGCGTATCTGTTCCCAGCTTTATCATCGCGGCGCTGCTGGTGCAGCTGTTTGCCTTTACCTGGCCCGTGCTGCCGGCGGCGATGTGGAAGGGGCCGTCCTACGTCATCTTACCGGCGTTGGCCCTGGCGGCTCACCCGACGGCCTTCGTCATGCGCCTGACCCGTTCCAGCGTGCTCGACGCGCTGGGACAGGACTATATACGCACGGCTCGTTCCCGCGGCGCAGGCAAATACTCTCTCCTGTGCCGTCATGCCCTGCGCAACGCCCTGCTGCCGGTCGTCAGCTACATCGGTCCCTTGGCGGCGGCCTTGCTGACGGGCAGCTTTATCGTCGAGTCCATGTTCGCTATTCCCGGTCTGGGACGGCATTTTGTTACCAGCATATATAACCGCGATTATACGGTCATATTGGGGATTACGATTTTTTACAGCTTTCTCATCATGCTGATGAATTTACTGGTAGATATGGTGTATCCGCTGCTGGACCCGCGGATTGCCTTGAAGTCGCGTAAGGGGGAATGACCGTGGACGCTCGTGAATTTGAGCCCATCGGGCCGGAAGCGCGCCTGGAGCCCTACGTTCCGCCGCAGAAACTGCGCGAGCGGGGCTGGCGGCAGATGAAAAAAAATCGGCTGGCCCTCTGGGGTATGGCCATCGTCGCCGTCATGACCGTGTTGGCCGTCGTCGGGCCGTGGCTGTCGCCGTATACGTACGACGCACAGAATTTCGCCATGGCCAACGCCTGGCCGTCGCGGGAACACTGGTTCGGCACCGATTCGCTGGGACGGGATTTGTTCGTCCGCGTCCTGTACGGCGCGCGCATTTCCTTGTCTATAGGACTGGTTGCCAGCCTGATCAACGTGTGCATCGGCGTCTTGTACGGCGGCGTCGCCGGCCTGGTCGGCGGCCGGACGGAACAGATCATGATGCATATTGTCGACGTCTTGTATTCGATTCCTATGCTGCTGTACGTCATCCTGCTCATGGTAGTATTTCGTCCGGGCCTGCTCAATATTTACCTGGCCTTGGGCATATCGTACTGGCTCAACATGGCCCGCATCGTCCGCGGCCAGATACTGAGCTTAAAGCAGCAGGATTACGTGCTGGCCGCGCGGTCCTGCGGCGCGTCGACGTGGCAGATTCTGCGCCGCCACATGATTCCCAACTGCGTTGGCCCGATCATCGTCACCTTGACCTTATCTATTCCTGACGCTATTTTTACGGAGGCTTTTCTGAGCTTTATCGGTCTGGGCGTATCGGCTCCCATGGCCAGCTGGGGCGTGCTGGCCTCGGAAGGCATCAACAGCATGCGTTCCTTCCCGTTCCAGCTGTTCTTTCCGGCGGCGGCCCTGAGCCTGACCATGCTGGGGTTCATGTTTCTCGGCGACGGCCTGCGCGACGCCTTAGACCCGCAAAACCAGAAGGAGGGTAGCCGATGAAGCCGTTATTAGAAATCGATGGGCTGTCCGTGTCGTTCCGCACGTACCGCGGCATCCTCGAAGGGCTGCATGAGGTGTCATGGCAGGTATACCCCGGCGAGACCGTGGGCATTGTCGGCGAATCGGGCTGCGGCAAATCCATTACGGCCCAGTCGGCGATGAAGCTGCTGCCGGAAGAAACGGCGATATATACGAACGGCCATATTTACTGGGACGGCCGGGATATACTGCCCTTGCGCGAGGGGGATATGAACGCATTGCGGGGCCGGCAGATGGCTATGGTATTCCAGGACCCTATGACCTCGCTGAATCCGGTGCTGACGATAGGCAGCCAGATTTGCGAAGGCCTGGACCCGGCGAAATTCAAGCGCCGGAAGGAACGGGATGAACGGGCCCTGGCGCTGCTGCGGGCCGTCGGGATTACAAATCCGGAAAAGCGGTTGGGCCAATATCCCCATGAGCTGTCCGGCGGCATGCGCCAGCGCTGCCTCATCGCCATGGCCTTGGCCGGCGAGCCGCGGCTGCTCTTCGCCGACGAGCCGACGACAGCTCTCGACGTGACGACGGAAGCGCAGGTATTGGCGCTGATTCAGGAGCTGCAGAAGCAGCTGGACATGGCCGTCGTCCTTATTTCCCATAACCTCGGCGTCATCGCCCAGATGTGCCGGCGCGTGTACGTCATGTACGCTGGCTGCGTCGTCGAGGAGGGGCCTGTAGAAGATATTTTTTATCGGCCTGCCCATCCGTATACGCAGGGGCTGCTGGCGTCGCTGCCGGACCCGTCCCGGCCGGACAAGGAGCTGACGGGCATCGACGGACAGGCTCCCGATTTGTTCCATATGCCGGCAGGCTGCCGCTTTTATCGCCGCTGCCCGCAGGCTATGCGCATCTGTACGCATAGCCTGCCGCCGCCGTACGAGCTGGGCGGCGGCCATCGCGCGGCATGCTGGCTTCTGTGCCCGGAAAGGAGGAAGGCCTGTGAATCTGATTGAGGCTGTTCATATTACGAAGCAATTCGTCGCAGGCCGGGACTGGCTGGGACGGCCGAATAAGGTAGTGACGGCTGTGCGCGACGTATCGCTGGCTATACGGCCGGGCGAGACCGTCGGCTTAGTCGGCGAATCGGGCTGCGGCAAATCGACCTTTGCCCGCACCGTACTGGGACTGTATGAAAAGACGGGCGGACAGGTATTATATAAGGGACGGGATACGGCAGAGGCCGATGCGGCCAAAGCGTACCGGCGCTGCGTCCAGATGATTTTTCAGGACCCCTATTCGTCCTTGGACCCCCGTATGACCGTCGGCGATATTATCAGTGAACCCCTGCGGAACTACGGCCTTTGCCCTACGGCGTCGGAACGGCGGAAGACCGTAGAGGCTCTCTTGGAGATGGTCGACTTGCGGGCCGAAGCGGCCCAGCGCTATCCCCATGAATTCAGCGGCGGCCAGCGGCAGCGCGTCGGCATCGCCCGCGCCCTGGCCTTGAAGCCGGAATGCGTGTTCTGCGATGAGCCCATTTCGGCCCTCGACGTATCCGTGCAGGTGCAGATCGTCAATATGCTGAAGCGGCTGCAGCAGGAGCTGGGATTGGCGTATTTGTTTATTTCCCATGATTTGGCTATGGTGCATCACGTCAGCCGCCGTATCGGCGTCATGTATTTAGGACGCCTCGTCGAGCTGGGACCGGGCGGCGATGTGTTTCACCGGCCCCTTCATCCTTATACGAAGCTGCTGATTTCCGCCGTGCCGCGTCCCGATCCGGGATACAAGCGGCGCGTCGTCGTCGAAGGGGAAATTCCCGGGCCCTTCGACGTGCCGTCAGGCTGCGTATTTCATCCGCGCTGTCCCTATGCGTCAGACCTGTGCCGCCGGGAAGAGCCCCTGTGGCGGAAGGTGCGGCCGGAGCGGTACGTCGCCTGCCACGCCGTGGCAGAGGAGGGCCTATGATGAAACGGATATTGGCGGCTGTCGGCCTGGTGCTGCTGTTGTTGGCCTGCTGGGGATGCGGGGCTGCGCCCCGTCCCGATACGGTAAGCTATGTGCTGGAAGCCGAGCCGTCGCGCCTGGACCCGGCGATGACGACGGCCCTGCCGGAAAGCAACGTGGAGCTGCAGATTTTCGAGGGGCTGACCCGCTTAGATGACCATGACGTGCCGCAGCCGGCCCTGGCCGCTTCGTGGCAGATTTCGCCGGACGGCAAGGTATATACGTTTTATCTGCGCGACGGCATCTGCTGGAGCGACGGCACGCCGATTACGGCCCAGGATATTGAATACTCGTGGAAGCGGGTGCTGAATCCGGACGTCGCTTCGGAAAACGCCTACATGCTGTTCTGCATTGATAAGGCCGAAGCGTATTTTAACCGGCAGGCCCGAGCTGACGAAGTGGGCGTCACTGCCTTGGATGATAAGACCCTGCAGGTGCGGCTGACGAACCCGACGGCCTACTTTCTCAATTTGACGGCCTTCCACTGCTATTACCCCGTGCCGAAGCACGTCGTCGAAGCCCGGCCTGATACGTGGGCGGCTGACGCAGAGACGATGGTGTGCAGCGGGCCTTATAAGATTACGGCTTGGAATCATTCCAGCCAAATCGATATGGTGAAAAACGACGCCTATTGGGATGCCGGCGCCGTCGTTTTGGACCGTCTTGAATTTCCCATCAGCGACTCTCAGGCGACGCGCCTCACGCTGGTAGAAAGCGGACAGGCCAATATGACCGTCGAGCCGCCGCCGTCGGAACAGGAACGATTAGAGGCGCTGGGGCTGTATAAGATTGCGCCGTACCTTGGCTCGTATTACTATGTATTCAACGTGCAGAAGCCGCCCTTTGACGACGTGAACGTCCGCCGGGCCTTTGCGGCGGCCGTGCGGCGGGAAGAGCTGGTGCGCTATGTCGTGCGGGCTCAGAAGGAAGCGGCCTACGCCTGGGTGCCGCCGGGAATTGCCGACGAAGAGACGGGTCGCGATTTTCGTGAAGAAGGCGGCGATTTAGCCGTCGAAGACGAGGCGGCCGCCAGGGCCTATCTGAAGGCTGCCGGACATGATGAAAGTCATCCGCTGCCGGAGGTGACGATTTTATTCAATACGAATGAAATGCACAAGGCCATCGCCGAAGCGATGCAGTCCATGTGGAAGGACGTGCTGGGAGCCGATGTCTTTTTGGCGAATCAGGAATCAAAGGTATTCCTGGCGACGCGCAGCCAAGGCGATTACCAAATTGCCCGGGCGTCGTGGATTGCCGACTACGTCGACCCGATGACGTTTTTAGACGTGTTTGCAGATAGGGATAACGATGCCCGCTATTATAATGTTATATATAATAATCTGGTACAGGCGGCTAAGGAGACCAACGACCCGGCGCTGCGCCGGCAGTATATGCATGAAGCCGAACAAATTTTGTTCGACGACTGCGTCATCATCCCGATTTACTATACGACGCAGCCCTACGTCGTACAGCCCTATGTCAAGGGCTATCATTGGTCGCCCTTGGGCGTCGTCGATTTTAAACGGGCCTACTTAGAAGATCAGAAAGGATGAACTGCATGTATACTTTTCCAAAACCGCTGCGGCCAGGCGCTACGATTGCCATCGTAGCGCCGTCGGCTGCCCTGGCGGACGACGATTTGCAGGAAGGCATCGATTTCATACGATCCTTAGGCTATGACGTCAAACTGGGACGGTCTGTCGGCGCGCATTGGGGCTACTTGGCCGGTACGGATGAGCTGCGGGCGCAGGATATTCACGAAGCCTTCGGCGACGACGGCGTGTCCGCCGTGCTCTGCCTGCGCGGCGGATATGGGGCGGCCCGGCTGCTGCCGCTTCTGGATTATGATTTCATTGCGGCCCATCCTAAATTATTTATGGGGTTCAGCGACATTACGGCCCTGCACACGGCGTTTCAGCAGCGCTGCCGCATGGCGACGGTCCACTGCGCCATGGCCATGTCCTTGGGCCATACGGCGTCGGACTATACGCGGAAGCAGTTTGCCCAGGGGCTGCAGTCGCCCTTTTCGGCGCGGTCCCTTTCCCTTCCCGAAGGAACTGTGCTGGAGCCTATCGTACCGGGCTGCGTTTCCGGTCCATTGTGCGGCGGCAACATGATGCTCCTGTCGGTCCTGACGGGGACGCCGTATGAGCTGGACGGCACGGATGCCGTCGTGCTGCTGGAAGAAATCGGCGAAGACGCCTATGCCCTGGACCGGATGCTGTGCCAGTTTGAGCAGTCAGGATTGTCCGAGCGGGCAGCGGCCTTTGTCTTCGGCGATTTTGCCCACTGTGAGCCGACGCAGAAGAGCGAGTATGAGTTCACCGTAAAGGAAGTCGTATTCCAATACGCCCAGCGTTGGGGAAAGCCGTCCCTTTGGGGCTTTCCTGCCGGTCATGGCCGGCATAACGCCTGGCTTCCCTTCGGTGCGACTGCCTGGCTGCGCAGTACGGCGGACGGAGCGGAGCTGGCCATTACTGCGCCGACATTCTGAAGCAGAAAGGGAGATTGACATGGATAAGCAGAAGATGAAGGAAGCAGCTTGCCGAAAGGTCGACGAGCTGCAGTCCTTAATTTATGAAATTGCCGACTACATACACGCCCATCCCGAATTGGGCGGCAGCGAATATTTGGCGTCGTCCTATTTGCGGAAGGTACTGGGCGACGCCGGCTTTACGGTGGAAGACGTCGTGCCCGAAGCGTTTCCGACAGCCTTTCATGCTTCGTGGGGAGACGGGCCGTTTCACATGGGATTTTTAGCGGAGTACGACGCCCTTCCGGAGATTGGCCATGGATGCGGGCACAATCTCATCGCAGCTATGAGCGTCGGGGCGGCCCTGGCCTTTGCCGCTGTCTGCGGCGCCGGCGCGACTGTCCATGTATACGGCTGTCCGGCGGAAGAAACGGAAGGCAGCAAGGTGTATATGAGCGACCAGGGCGTATTTGATGAATTGGACGCTGCTGTGATTCTTCATCCCTGTGCCGATACGACCAGCATCGGCGGCACGTCGTATGCCTCCCATCCGATGGAATTTACCTTTTTGGGCAAGGCCGCCCATATTGCCGACAGGGAATACGAGGGAATCAACGCTCTGGATGCCCTTGTCGATTTTTATCGGCAGCTGAAAGACCTGGAACAGACATGGACGGAAACCCATCTGATCGGCGCTATCATTACGGACGGCGGCATCGCGCCCAATATCGTCCCCGATAAAGCGGTAATGCGGGCTACAATACGGGCTCTCGACGCGCAGTATTTAGAAACGGTCATGCTGCCGCAGATTCGCGAGCTGGCTCAAGCTGTTGCCCAGGCGCACGGGGCCGAGGTCGCGATGGTTCATTATGAGCCGCTGTATAAAAATATGATACAAGATGCCAAAATGAACGTATATTTTGCCGAAGCCTTTAACGCCCTCCATGAACCCTTCGATGTAAAGGACGATGATTATGCCGACGGTTCCAGCGACGTAGGCAACGTGAGCCAGGTCACGCGGGCTTGTCAGCCGGAGATCTGCATTTGCTACGACGCGGCGGCTCATACGGAGAAATTCGCTGCGGCAGCAGGCGGCGAGCTGGGGAAAATGCAGGCCTTAGTAGGGGCTAAAGCGATGGCTATGGTGGCCGTAGAAGTCATGAATGAAAAGAATGGCAAAGAATTCTTGTTGTGAATTTTTTTCTTTGTGAACTGGCAAAAAATGTATGAGTAAAACGTGATGAGATATATTGACAAAAGGACACCTCAATAATATACTTTAGGCAAGATGATATTTCATTATCATTTTGCGGAACGTCTTAAGAAAGAAGAGGGAAGTGATCACATCATGAAATCTATCGTATTGTACTCGTCTCATACAGGAAGAACGAAAAAAATTGCCGAACACGTCGTAAGCGGACTGCCGGAAGGTACGCCGTGCCTGCCCGTTGAAGAAATGCCGGCCGACATCAACTCCTACGACTGCGTTTTTTTAGGCTGCTGGGCTGACGGCGACGCCGTAGACGCCGGCGCTGCGCAGGCTTTGGAACAATTGGATAATAAAAACGTCGCCGTATTTGTCACAGTGCAGAGCGGACCCTTCTCCGACGACTCGGCGAAAATTTTGCGCACCGTCATCGATGTCCTTCCTTCGGGCTGCAAAATCGTCGGCACCTATGTCACGCCGACGGAACGGGAAGATAATAAAGAAGAAAGTGATCAGAAAGCGCGGGCTTTTGCTCGGGACTTTGCAGAAAATACGCTTGACCGCTTGATGGGCGCCGGAGTTTAATCGCTTGTATTTGTACGGACTCGCTAAAGAAATCCATTGGATTTCTTTAGCGTTTTTTGTTGCCGCCATTTAAACGAGACGGCCTGATGCGGCGTTTACCAGGTGTTTTTCCGAAACACACATTTTTGTAGGAAAAATCTCTTGACAACAGGACGAAAAGGGGATATACTAAACAAGCTGTTGCGGCAGGGCGCCGCGGCAGGCCGGATAGCCGGTTCGCTTGAAAAGAACTTCAAAAAAAGTGCTTGACAAGCCCGGACGAGTCTGGTAAGATATACAAGTCGTCGCGAGACGGCATGGCCTTTGAAAACTGAACAGTGTGATACGAAACAATACGCCAGAGT
>NZ_JAOQKD010000033.1:0-16932 GCF_025567065.1 Megasphaera stantonii | reverse complement strand
CTCCTTTGTTGATGATTTCTCGCAAAACCATTTTAACATGAAGCTTCACTATGGATTTTTGTTTTTTGATTACCTGTTCAAATTCATTTTACAATTAACCTATTAAAAATATTGGTTTTATTGCCCATACATATGAAAATCATATATAAAGAGGTGCCTTATATGGACATTCGCCAACTACTTTACTTTATTACCGTCGCCGAAGAAGGCCAAATCACGGCGGCGGCTAAAAAACTGCACATGGCCCAGCCGCCCTTGAGCCAGCAGATGAAGCATCTGGAAGACGAGCTAGGCGTCGCCCTGTTCAAGCGCGGCTCCCGGCAGACGGAGCTAACCGACGCCGGAAAAATCCTGTTTCGCCGGGCCCAGCAGATCATCAACCTGTCCGATTCGACGCTGCGGGAAATCAAGGACTTCAAGGAAGGCGTCTACGGCACCTTGTCTATCGGCATGGTATCGTCGTCAGGCAGCGTCATCCTCCGCCCCTTTATGCAGCAATTTCACCGCCAGTACTGCGGCGTGCGCTTCGAGGTATACGACGGCAATACCTTCAAGATCATCGACCTCCTGACGAAGGGCCTCATCGAAATCGGCATCGTCCGCACGCCCTTCAATTACGAGCCCTTTCACTACAAATTCCTCAGCGAAGAGCCCATGGTCCTGGCCTTGACCGACGAGCTGGACTGGTGTCCCCGCCGCGATACGGTTTCCCTAAAGGAACTGGACGACAAGCCCCTCATCATTTACCGACGCTTCGACCAGCTCGTCCAGGATACGTGCGCCGCCCAAAACATGACGCCGACAATCTTCTGCCGCAGCGACGACGCCCGCACGAGCCTCCTGTGGGCCAACGCCGGATTGGGCATGGCCATCCTTCCCCAATCGGCCTTCACGCTGGCGACGCACTCGCGTCTGCACGTAAAAATCATCGACGAGCCGCGGCTCTATACGCGCCTGACCGCCATTTGGATGAAAAACCGGTATTTCTCGTCCCTGGCGGAAAAATTTATCGAAGCCTTCTCCTAACCACGACAAAAAAGCAGCCTGTCCCTTTGGCAAGCTGCTTTTTCGCATATATGCAGTTATCGGTGAAGCTGCTCCATGTCGGCCCCTTCGTGCGCTAAGAGCTGTATTTTCTTATCGATGCCGCCGGCATAGCCTGTGAGGCGGCCCTTCGCGCCGACGACGCGGTGGCACGGAATGATGATGGAAATAGGATTATGTCCGACAGCTGTTCCTACGGCCCGGGCGGACGAGGGTATCCCGCGCAGCGCTGCCGCTTCCTCGGCTATCTGGCCGTACGTCTTCGTCTGCCCATAGGGAATGTGACACAGGAGCTGCCACACGCAGCGCTGAAAGGCCGTCCCCTGAGGCGCTAAGGGCAAGGCCAGGATGGACGGCCGGCGGCCGGCAAAATATTCGTCAAGCCAGCCCTTCGCCTTAGCCAAGGTCGGCGTTTCTCCGTCGGACACATCGTCCTCGTCCAAGGACGCCAGATAATATTTCTGCCCTTTGATCCACAGTCCGGCCAGGCAGCCGTCTTTTTCCGCTAAGGTTAATTCGCCTACAGGCGACAGATACGTCGTCTTCCAATACATCGTCGTGCTCCCGTCTAGTTTGCTTCGTTCTTTCGGTCTGTCGTTTCCGCCTTGACGGCCCCTTCGGCCGCTTGCTTTGCTTCCGACGCTTCGGCTTTCACCGCGTCGGCCCCGTCTTTGACGGCGTCGCTCGTCTTATTGACTTCTTCCTTGAATTCGCGCAGGCTCGTCCCCATCGCTTTTCCCAGGCCGGCGACTTTTTTCCCGCCGAACAAGATCAAGACAATCAATAAGATAACTATCAATTCCTGTGCGCCTAAATGCATGGTGTGTCCCTCTTTCTTTATAAAAGCGTCGCCTTTATTGTATCACGGCCTGCAAAAATAAAAAAGCGCCGCCGCAAAAACTTTACAAATCTTCCGCCGCCATGGCGAAGGCTTCAAAGGCGCCGTCCATGCGCGACAGCGGCTCGATGCCGGACGTGACGTGTCCCAAGAGAACGCGGCCGTCCGACGCGTCCATATCGCGGCAGCAGATATATACCTCTTTGGCCTGGACGTCCAGGACGACGTCGCCGATGACCGGCGCTTCTACTCCGCCGCGAGTTCCTTGGAAAACGCCGTCAGGCACGCCGGCTACGACAATCCGCTCGGGCTTCCGCTCCAGCTGGATGGACAAGGGCTGCCGTTCGGCAAATTCCATCGCCGCTTCTTCGTCGAGCAAGCCGACACGGGCCCGGCCTCCTTCAAAGGCCACGTCTATTTGACGGGCATAGGCCGGCTGGATCGGCGCAATGACGACGACTTGCTCTTCCGTCGCGTCGGCCCTGCCCGGCCCAAAAGCACAGAAGGCGGAAACGACGACGGCCGCTCCGATGATTCCGCTCAATAAAGCTATTCCTTTCATCGTTTCCCCTCCATTTCTATGCGCTCATCTGCTTATTGCACGGCGTGAATATCCTTAAGCCATTTCGACACGGCTGCCGGGTCGGACGAATCGCTGCCCCGCACGAGCTGCGCCCCTGCCGCCGATTTCTGCGCATCGGCCATACTGCCGCTGATAGGCGTGCCGCCAGTCGTGCAGAAGGGAACGACAGTCTTGCCCTGGAAATTGTAGCTTTCCAGGAAGGTGTACACGAACATCGGCGCCTTGCCCCACCAAATCGGGTAGCCGACGAACACGACGTCGTACTGATCCATGTTGTCTACCGTATTGGCGACAGCCGGACGGGCGTTTTCATTCATTTCCTTCTTGGCAATATCGACGCATTCGCGGTAATCGCCGGGATATGGCGTCTGCGGCTGGATAAAGAAGATATCGGCGCCCGTTTCCCGCTGAATCTGTTCGGCAACGGCTTTTGTATTGCCGCTCCACGAATAGTAGGCTACGAGGACCTTCTTGCCCTGCAGGCCGCCGTCTATCGTATCAGCAATAGCTCCCGCCTTCGCCTGGGGAGCCGCCGCGCTGGCCGAGCCGCTTTTCGACGCGCCGCAGCCGACGAGCATCAGGGCCGCAAAGACCGTTACTATCATCATAACTAATTTTTTCATCCTATCTCACTCCTATTTCAGCTGACGATACTGGGCGTCGTCTACAGCTTCAAGCCATTCGTTAGACGCGCCTTCAGCCGGCACAGCGATGGCAATGTGGGCAAACCAGCTGTCCGGAGCTGCGCCGTGCCAGTGCTTCACTTCCGGCGGAATGTTGACGACATCGCCGGGATGAAGCTCCTGAGCCGGCTTGCCCCATTCCTGATAATAGCCCCGTCCCGACGTGCACAAGAGGATCTGGCCGCCCTTATGGTGGATGTGCCAGTTGTTGCGGCAGCCCGGCTCAAAGGTGACGTTGGAAATAGACAGGCCCTCTGTCGTCAGGGGATTTAAATAGCTCTGGCCGATGAAATACTGGGCGTAGGCGTCGTTGGATTTGCCGAGGCCGAACATACCTGCGCCGGCTTCGGCTTCGGACATGGCGGCGCGTTGAACCGGCTGAACCGTATCGGCAGCCATGCTCTGTGAAGGGCTCGCAGCCGCAAAGGACAGAGCCGCCAGCGTCGTCATGAGAAAAGGCATTATCTTTTTCATCAGTCATTCTCCTTTAGCAAAAAGTATTATTTTAACTTATTGTATGCTTCGGCATCGACAGGTTCGCACCATTCGTTGGACGCCCCTTCTGCCGGTACTTCGATGGCCACGTGGGCAAACCAGCTGTCGGGAGCCGCACCGTGCCAGTGCTTCACTTCCGGCGGAATGTTGACGATGTCGCCGGGATGAAGTTCCTGCGGTTCCTTGCCCCATTCCTGATAGTAACCGCGGCCTGACGTGCACAAGAGAATCTGACCGCCCTTGTGGTGAATGTGCCAGTTGTTGCGGCAGCCCGGCTCAAAGGTGACGTTGGCCGTAACCAAACGATCCTTTGTCAGCAAATTCAAATAGCTCTGGCCGACAAAATACTGGGCATAGGCGTCGTTCGTCTGGCCTAAGCCGAACAGCCCTGCTTTTTCTTTTTCATCCATCGTATATCCTTCTTTCTCTGCAAACGAAATTTGCATAGTTAGTCAATAGAAATCAGCTCGTATTGGTCGTTGCCCATCTTGAGGTCGCGCATGGCCTGCAGCTGATGGAGGCCGCGGCGCGATTCGATGCGTTCCACCAAGTCATGATTCTGGCTCGACGGCAGGCCGTATACCAAGTCGACGCTGGCCTGGTCGACGGCAAGAATATCCGTCGAGGCTACGATGCCAATATCGGGGATGGTCGGCTCCGCCGCGCTGGTGCCGGCGCAGTCGCAGTCGACGGACATGCGGCGCATGACGTTGATAAACACGATGTGCTTGCCGAAATAATCGACAGTCGCCTTCGCCGAATCGGCCATGAGCTCCATGAGATGCTCCTTCGCCGGCCAGGCACCCCAGTCTTCCGGCGGCGTACCCGTCACGCCGTGAACCTGCCGCTTGCCAACCTGTCCCGACGCGCAGCCGATGGCGATATTCTTCATGGAGCCGCCGAAGCCGCCCATGGCGTGGCCCTTGAAGTGGGTCAGAACGACCATGGAGTCGTAGTTTACGATGTGGCCGCCCATGGCGACTTCTTTCAAATGCTTGCCGCCGCGGACGGGCAGATTGACGTCGCCGAATTCGTCCATAATATCGACGGGACAGAAAGTCCAGCCGTTGACTTTCAGCGTTTCCCGATGGCCTTCCGTCGTGTAGCGGTCGCCGGCATACAGCGTGTTCGTTTCGACGATCGTGCTGTCGGGAATATGAGCCATGAATTCCTTTACCATATCCCGCGGCAGGATGTTCGGGCCGTGCTTTTCGCCGGTGTGGAGCTTGACGGCTATCTTGCCGTAAATGCCTTCGTTGATCTTATCGTACAGCTGAATCAGATGGGCCGCGTCGATGTACTTCGTAAAGTATACCTTGGCCCGCGAGCCCGCCGTCGCTTTACCCGTCACGTCGGCCGCCCCGACGACGGGAGCTTGGGCCAGCAACTCTGTCAGGCCTGTACCAGATAAAGCCACGCCGGCAGCCGTCACGCCAGCCAATTTGAAGAAATCCCGTCTCGACAAATCTTTCATATAAAGTCACTCCTTTGCATATCCATCGTATATAAATGTATTGTATCTATATACTTTAATTATTTTTCATTATAAACGCTAGAGTTAACTTTATGTCAAGATATACTCTTGTAAAAAATGCCATTACTCCAGCTTATTCGGCGTATACTTCCTTTGCCATGTTGAAGGCCGCCCAGGCCTTCGGCCAGCCGACATAGAAACCGAGCTGCGTAATGATTTCTGCCATTTCTTCCTGTGTTACGCCATTTTTCTTAGCCGTCGCCAAGTGATATTTCAGCGAGCTGTCGATAACGCCTGAGCCGATAAGCGAGCACACTGTCACGATGCTGCGGTCACGAAGAGATAATTTATCGTTGCGCGACCAGACTTCACCAAATAAAATATCGTCGTTGTAACGGGCAAATTCCGGGGCAAATGTGCCGAGCTGATCCCGTCCCGCTGTCTGTACAATTTTTACTGCTTTCTTTTCCGTTTGATTTTCTGCCATTGCAATCGCTCCCATCGGTACTAATGTCGTCGTAATCATAGCTGCCGCAACGATAGCGGCAACTTTTTTCTGCATCTTCAAAAAGTTCATTTCAAGACCTCCCTATCAGGTACAGAATAATACATGTATAAGCTTATAAGCTGGCCCCCAGGCGGTAGGCCTGGTCGGGGAACTGGGACTGCTCGATGAGCGCCCTGTAGCCGCAGCCGACGGCTAATACTTGCCCGACGTCGGTCCATTCCATGTAGCGCACGAGCGTTTCATAATGGTGGACGAGGGCCTCCATCGTCCAGTCAGCGCTGTTCCATGCTGTAGCCATGAGAATGGATTTCTTGCCGTGAAGCCGTCCCGTCCGCGAATAGAAGCGGTCGACGACGGTCTTGAGCTGAGCCGACATGCCGTAATAGTACAGCGGCGTGACCAGCACGATCAAATCCATTTCCAGCATCTTCGGCATGAGCTTCTGCGAAATAGCGTCGTTAAAGATACAGTCGCCGTCCATGCCGCAGTGGTCGCAGCCCTGACAGGGATGCGTATCTTCAAAGGCCGCGTCAAAGCGGAATACATTGTGCCCTGCCGACTGGGCTCCTTCGATAAACCGGTCGGCTAATACATCCGACGTTCCCTCTCTATGAGGGCTTCCCGTCACTACGACGATATTCATAGGCTTACCTCCTCCAACGATACCGGACGCGCTTTCGGCCCGGGTCAATATATTGCCGCAGCCGCTGAGAAACAAGGTCAGGGCGCCGGCTCCGGTCCATTTCAAAAATTCCCGCCGTTCCATGCCAACCGCCTCCCTTACGTCCCAACGTTGGCCGCCAGCACCGACGGCGACGGCTTGCCTTCGTCGAGGGCGCCGACGACTTTATGGGGCAGGTAAAATTGTTCCAGCCGCGCCATGTCGTCTTCCGTCAGCGTCACGTCAAATGCGCCGGCCGCGTCGTCTAAGTAGCTCATCTTCGTCGCGCCGATAATAGGAGACGCCACGCCCTTGGCAAACTGCCAGGCCAATGCGATCTGGGTCATCGTCGCGCCGTGTTCCGCCGCGATGTCCTGCACCTGTTTGACGATGCGCGAATCCATGACCTGCGTACTGTCGTACTTTTCTACAGCGACCTTGTCGGTCTGGCTGCGCAGGGTATCAGCCTTCCACTCAGGCCGCGCCAGCCGTCCTGCCGCCAAGGGACTGTACGGCGTCAGGGATACGTTCATCTGGCTGCAGATGGGAATGAGTTCCCGTTCATCTTCGCGGTACAGCAGGCTGTAGTGATTCTGCATGGACGAGAAAGGCGTCCAGCCGTTTCGCTCCGCCGCCAGCTGTATGTTGTAAAACTGGTAGCCGTACATGGCCGACGCGCCTAAGGCCCGCACCTTACCGGCCTTGACCAGGCTGTCCAGAGCTTCCATCGTCTCTTCTATAGGCGTGCCGTAATCGAAGCGGTGAATAATGTACAAGTCGAGATACTCCGTGCCGAGACGGCGCAGGGTGCCGTCGATTTCCCGTTGTATGGCCTCCTTGGATAAATGGCCGTCGTTAAAATAGACCTTCGACGCCAGGACGACCTTGTCCCGGGCCGCGTTGCGTTTGATAGCCCGGCCCAGATACTCTTCGCTCGTGCCGGCAGAATAGCAGTTTGCCGTATCGAAAAAATTGATGCCCAAATCCAGGGCGTGCTTGATGATAGCTTCGCTGTCCTGCAGATTCAAGGTCCAGGCGTGCATCTGGCTGGCCCTGTCACCGAAGCTCATGCAACCGAGGCACAGCTTGGAAATCGTAATATCCGTATTGCCTAATTTCGTATACTCCATATGATATCCCCCTCCCTATGGATGTACCTGCTCGATATGGAGCGTGCCGCTCAGCTTCTCAATCTGGCCGGCATCTTCTTCTACATATCCTAATTCGTACAGCTCGCCGCCGTTCAGAGGCGCGTAGAACAATACGACGTCGTCCCACGGCGCGTAATAGGCTACCATGCCCACCTTCGGCTTAGCCATAGGCGTATCGGCCGTATTGAGCTTTTTCGGCGGATAGAAAATCTTTTCATTCGTGCTGTAGTTTTCCACCGCAATATCCAGAGGCAGCTGAGCACATAAGTCCTTTGCCGCCGGGCTGCCGTTCAAATGCAGGGTCAGCGTCGTTCCTTGGCTGTCCGTCACGCGGACGATCTGCTCCGCCGCCGGCGTTTGCTGTGCCGCAGCCTTTGCCTGTTCTGCCGGACGAGTGGAAGAACCCCTACTCTCCGCCGCCGAGCCGCAGGCCGTCAGCGACAGGACGGTCAGGGCAACGGCCCCGGCCATTAGATACTGCTTGACCAGTCTCATACTCTCTTTCCTCCTCGTCATAAAACTTTTTCCTTATGCTGACGGATTTGATAGCGCAGATAATCGAGCCAGTCCAATTTTTTCTGATGGAAATGGATTTCGTCGACAGCCTGCTGGCGCAGCTTGTCCAGCATCTTCAGCCTCGCTTCCCGCGTGTCGCCGCCGGACAAGAGAAGGCCCATGTACGCCTCTACCTCTTCGTTCGTAAACCCTACGTCGTGAAGGGTCATGATCAGGCTCAGCCGCTCTACATCCATATCGTCGTACTGCCATTGGCCCATAACGCATTTTACAGAGCTGCACAAGCCCAGCTTCTCGTATTCCTCCAGTACGCTCTTGGGAATGCAGTACCGTTCGCATACTTCGTCAATGGTCATCGGATCCCTCCTCTCGTCGTTCCTTTCTATGGTTCCAGTATACGTCCCGCCGGAACCATCGTCCAATACTTGTATTCTTTGTTAAGAAATACAATTCAGGCATGGTTTAACCAGCAGAGACCCTTAGGAAAAAAGAAAGGGGGCGCGGTGTCTCGGCCGCATAACTGGAGCGCCGCGCCCGTTTCGAGGCGTTACCGTATGAAGTTGGTGTATATCTGTTCTTCCCGCTTAGGCAGGGACACGCCGTTCTGCAGGGCCGTTTCCTTGCATTTCAAGAAGAAGGCCATGTTTCGAGCCAGGGTGCGCATGGTCTGCATCCCTTCGGCGTCTTGCCGCACGTCGTCAGGACAGCGGCCGTGAACCATATTCCAGTACTGCGAGGAAATAATCGGCATCTGCATGAGGCCGAAGTATTTATTCAGCTGGTCGTACGTCGCCGTCGTGCCGGCGCGGCGGGCTGAGACGACGGCTGCCGCAGGTTTCAGGTAAAAGGGCATATCTTCCCGGCGCTGCCCGGCGTAGAAGGCCCGGTCCATAAAGGACGTAATGGCTCCGCCGGCGGCGGCCCAGTGGACAGGCGAGCCGAAGACAAACCCGTCGCAGTCTCCGGCCAGCTTCAAAAATTCGTTGACCTTATCGTCGTCGAATACGCAACGGTGCAGGTCGTCGCATCGGCAGCAGCCGATGCAGCCGCGGACGGCTTGATTGCCGATCCAGAAATGCACCGCTTCTACGCCTTCCTCGCGCAATGTCTTCGCGACTTCGTCCAAGGCCGTATAGGTGCAGCCCTTTTCGTGCGGGCTGCCGTTGACTAAGATGACTTTCATATTCCGTCTCTCCTATCGTTTATTCGCCTAATACTCTTTTTGCTACCGTCATGGCGTTATCGCCTGCCGCCTTGCCGACGCGCTGTCCCAGCAGCTTCGCCATAGCTTTCAGCTGATCACCCGTCACGCCGTTATGCATAGCTACGTTCATATGAGACGCCAGCTGAGCGTTGACGTTGCCGATGCCTGCCAGCATAGATACGGTAGCCAGTTCCCGTTCGTTCCACATCAGAACCGTCCGTTCAAAAATATCTCCGAAAAGATGCTCCTTCAGAAAATCGCTGATCGTCGGGCAAAATTCATACACGTTCCCCTTGACCGGGTGGCCGACAAGCTTCGTCTGGTTCGCATCGCCAATGGCGTGACGATCTCGGTTCGGATCGACTGGGTCGGCGTCAGGCCCCATCGTATCGGTAATGCCGCGAGCCTTTCGTTCTTCCAGCACCGTCATGAGCGTATTCAGTCCGTTCAAGCTGCGGGGAAATCCGGCATAAGCATAGAGCTGTACCAGCAGTTCCTTTTCTTCGTTGACCGTCAGGCCATTGTTTAATCCGTCAGCCAAAGCAGTCTTCAAGCTTTCCAAATCGCCTTGGGCAGCAAAGGCCGATATGACGACGATCGACTCCTGCCGAGGCGACAGCACCTTATCCTCCGCCGGAGCTGCCGCGAAAGCCGCGCCGCCGACAGTCATCAGGACGAACAGGGACATTAAGAAAAGCAATCGTTGTTTCATACTCCTTCGCTCCCATCTGCACAATTATTTATATCCCAAATTTCCTAACCAGGCGTAAATAGGCGACGTCGACGCAATATCCGTGCGGTATACAGCAAAGGCGCTGCTGCCGAATTGCGCGCCCGGCTCGGCTGCCTGCAGGCGTTCCACCGTTCCCGTCAGCCCGCTGCCGCCGTGCGTCGCAAAGACGTATACCTGCTTGCCGGACAAATCGTAATTGTCCAGGAAGGTGTACACCGGCATAGGCGCGTCGTACCACCAAATAGGATAGCCCAAGAAAATCGTGTCGTACCGGCTCAAATCGCCGATAGTATCCTTAATGGCCGGATGAACACCTTGCTCCCGTTCGCTCTTCGCCTGGTCGGTCAGGGCGTCGTGATCCGTCGGATAATCGACTTGCCGTTCGATACGGAATATATCGGCTCCCGTCTTATCCTGAATCACCTGGGCCACGTACTGCGTCGAACCTTGTACGTCGTACTTCTGCGCCGTTTCTGGCTCGGAGAAATACACGACGGCAACGCGGCTTTGACCGTTGGATTTCGCTTCCGGCACGGCGGCTCCCTTGATGGACGCCGAGGCGTCGGCGTCGACGGCAATCCCTCTCGACTGCGGAGCCGAAGCCGTTTCAGCTTCCTTCTGCGGCGTTGCGCAGGCCGTGACGGTAATCGCCGTTAAGGCGGATACGATAAGCGCTGCTAATTTTTTTCTGTTCATAAGACATATCCTCCCTTATTGCTGCTGTTCGCCGTGATGACGGCCTTACTGCACAAGGCGGCCGCCCCACGACGCATGTATTCATAATATCGCGCCGTTCGTCGCAATGTCAACACGCTGCGTTCTGTCTTCTTGCTGCAGATGGGCGTTAAAAAACTTCATCAGCTTCTGAGAAATAATATCGACGTATTCCGGTACCCAGTAGGTCTGGATATGCGTCGCTCCCGGCACGAGGAACAACTCTTTATCCTTCGTCCCCGTCGCCTTGGAAAACGCGTCCTGCGTCATGTACAGCGAGTCGGCCTTTTCCCCGGCAATCATGAGCAAGGGCTGATGAATCAAATCCATGTTATGCGATGCGTCGAAGGCCGTCAAATCCATCAAACTGCTGACCGTATAGGTAAAGGTCGAATTGGGATGGGCGTAATTGACGCCGTAGTAATAATAGCCTTCATGGTATAAATCAAAGGGCAGCTTGTCGGCCTGTTCCGGCGTAAGGACTTTTTCCGTCCGCGGCGTATAGTCGATTTGTCCCGTCGTCACTTCTTTCTGACGGGCCGCCGCAGCCTGGGCGATGGTCTTCTGCGCTACGGCCGGGTCAGGGGTCGTCGCGCCGTAGCCGTCCTTACGGACGATGCCGCTGTTGAACATGCTCAGCGTCGCCACGGCCTTGACGCGCGGGTCTGTCTGGACGGCCTTCAGCGTATAGCCGCCGCCTCCGCAAATGCCCAGCGCGCCGATGCGGCTTTCATCTACGCCGGGATAGAGGGAAATAATGTCGACCATGCCGTGAATATCTTCGACGCGGTACTGGGGCTTATCGGTATGGCGGGGATATCCGCCGCTGGCTCCCTGGTAGGACGCGTCGGCGGCAATCGTGATATATCCCTGTTCAGCCAGCAGCTGGGCGTACAGGCCGGCGACCTGTTCCTTCGTGCCGCCGTTCGGATGGGCGACGACGACGGCTGCATAAGATGTATTGGGGTCGTAGTTCGCCGGCGTATAAACGTTAGCGGCGATCTGAATGCCGTTCAGGTCATACGTAATAGGATGAATATTGACCTGGCCCGGCACATTTTCCTTAATAGCCCCGTCGTAGACAAGGCCGTACGGATTGCCCTTGTATTTGACGACATCTTCTACCGGCACATTGGCAAAGGTCTTCGCCTGGCCGCTTTGCTCGTTAAATACAGGTAAACGACGCGTGCCGATAGTCGGTACGGCGTTCGCCGCCGCGGCATAAGCCGGCGTAAAGCCGACGCCCATCGCGGCCGTTCCCAGTAAAGCGCACAGCAATGCTTTTTTATACGTTTTCATAATACATGCCTCCCGATACTTTAGATTTTCTATGGTTATAAGTCTCGCAGCGAAAGAAATGTACGTTGCCAATATCTCTCGCCTTTGATATAATCAGTTTAAAACTTCAAGTCAACTTGATGTCAATAGGAAATGCAATGATGTTACGATAAACGAGGTGACATTTCATGGAATACACCATCGGCGAATTAGCGCAGAAAATGAATATTTCCACACCGACGCTCCGCTATTACGAAGACCAGGGCTTGTTGCGCCATATCAAGCGTCTGCCCAACGGCCGCCGCGTCTACACGCAGAAAGACGTCGTCATGCTCAACACCATCGAATGCCTGAAAAAGGCCGGCATGAGCCTCCAGGACATCAGCCAGTACATCGACTGGTGTGAAGAAGGCTTCCCGTCCGTCCAAAAACGCTACGAACTATTCGTCCGCAAGCAGGAAGAAATAGAGCAGCAAATCGCCGACTTGCAGAAAATCCTGGCAACGCTGCGGTGGAAACGCAATTTCTACCAAAAAGCCCTAGAGTCAGGCGAGCTTACCATCTGCGACGCCGACAGAGAAAAAATAGCTGAGGCCATCATCGACGGCGCCCTTTAATAGATCACAGCAGACCCTGCCTTGCGGCAAGGCTTTTTTTCTGCCGTTCCGCCCCTACTTCCGCAGCTTCCGGGCCTTTACCATGTCATAAAACCATTCGACCATCTTCGGGTCGTAGTGAGAGAAAAACAGGCTTTCCTTTTCATCCAGTCCTTCGAGCTCCTTCATTTCGTTGTCCGATAAAGAAAAATCGAAAATATCGAGATTTTGGGCCATGCGCTCCTTATGGACCGACTTGGGAATGACGACGATATCCTTCTGCAGGAGGAAGCGCAGCGCCGCCTGGGCTGCCGTCTTGTGGTGAGCCGCGCCGGTGCGCTGCAGCACAGGATGGGCAAAGAAATCCTTGCGGCCTTCGGCAAAGGGACCCCAGGATTCGTGAACGACGCCGTACTTGTCCATAATAGCGTGCAGCTCCGCTTGCTGATGGAATACGTGCGTTTCTACCTGATTCACTGCCGGCATGACTTCCACATTATGGCACAAGTCGATAAGGCGGTCGGCAAAGAAATTCGATACGCCGATAGCCCGCAGCTTGCCGGCCTTATACGCCTCTTCCATGGCCCGGTACGTTCCGTAATAGTCGCCGAAGGGCTGATGAATCAGCATGAGATCGATATAATCAGTCTGGAGACGGCGCAGGGAATCGTCAATCGACGCCTTCGCCTTTTCGTATCCGGCATTGGCAATCCAGATTTTCGTCGTCAAAAAGATGTCGCCGCGCACGACGCCGGACTGCCGCAGCCCTTGCCCTACTTCGTATTCATTGTCATAGGACTGCGCCGTATCGATGAGTCGGTACCCTGCATGCAGGGCGTCTTCGACGCAGCGCACGCATTCGTCCGGCGAAACCTGATAGACGCCGTAGCCGACGGCAGGCATTTCTACGCCGTTATTTAAGGTAATATAGTTCATACTCTCTCGCTCCTTATCAATCCATATTAATCAAAATGTTTTTCTTTCATCCACCGTTCCATGACATCGGCGACGTCCCGGTTATTTAAATCCGACATGAGAAAATGCGTGTTGCCGTATATCCCTATATCGGGCAAATAGATAAGCGTCGCGTCGCCGCCGCAGCGGTTCACCGCGTCGACCCAGGCCTTGGCAAGGTTTAAGCGCACCCGCCAGTTGTCCAATCCCCAGACAGGCGTCTGCTCTACCGGGATATTGCCGCCGTACAGCACCAGCACGGGAATTCGGGTCAGCTTCATGAAGTCGTCCATCGGAACGCCTACGCCGGCCGCCGGAAAGGGGCTCGTCGTCTCCTCTACGGGAGGAACCTGCCCTTCGGGAAAGAAAAATGTCCCCGGCTCGAGGGCGATAATTCCTTTGACATGGCTGCTCTTTATGGCCGTACGCCAGCCCGGCCCGCCTCCCTGAGAATGGGTGATACACACGCCGTCGCCGGCTTTGTCAAACACAGCTTTCATGGCGTCGCTGATAACGGCTTCGTCATAGGCTCCCGTATCGGGCGTCATTTGCCGGAAAAACTGATCCCGCCACGCCGCATCATCCCTGACCTGGACATTGTCAAATTTCTGCGGCCACTGGCCAATACGGAAATTGTTGTACCACAGCTGGTCGTCAGGCACAGCGCCGATAGCCTGCGGCTCCGTCGACCGGCCGGCTCTGCCGCGCCGCGGCTGGTCTGCAATATATGTCTTATAGCCTTTTTCTAAAAAAATATTTTGAAATCCGTCGCGACCATCAGGCGTCGTTTCCCAGGTCTTGCCGGACTGGCCGTACCCGTGCAGGAAAACCAGCGCCGTATTGTGGGCCTGAGCCGGTATCTGATAAAACACGTAGGCGTGGTCGCCGTGCAGCGTCTGTCCAGCCCGATTCAGCGGATTGGTATTGCCGCCGTAGGCTCCCGGAGCTGTGACGACCGTTCCGCCGGCCATAAAGCTGCCCTGGTCTGCGATCGTCACCGGCTTCATGGCAGAAGCAGGACTTGCCGCCATCGCTGCCATGACGGCGGCTGTAATCCATATTGATTTCATCGGTATCAACCTCCCCTCCTGATATTTATAGTATAAAAAAACCGGGACTCCCACAGAAGTCTCGGTTAGTTTTACCGTATAAACGATTGGTTTATACAGGCGTCTTCACAATATGAGTGACAGCGTCTAAAAAACGCTGCGTCGTGTCGTTTGGCTTCGGGCTGTGCACAATACAATAGGGCATGCTGCCGGCCTCGTCGATGGAAATAATCTTCAGCAGCGGATGCACGGCCTTCCAGAAGGGAAAGGCGATGAGCACGGCATGGCCGTTTTCACAGGCATTAAATACCTGGGCGTTATAAAAATCAAAGGTCTGAATGTGAATATCAGGATAGTCCCGTTCAATCGTCTGCCGCAGCGCGTCCATCGTCGTAGACCAGCCGGGCTTGATCATGTACAGCGTCTCGCCAGCCAAATCAGACCAGCATAGCCGTTCCTTCCTCGCTAAGGGATGATCCAGGCTGACGGCGCCGCAAACCGGCACGTCTGCAATCTCGATAGTCCGGCAATAGGGATGATAGGCCAGCATGCCCTCGTCAAACACGCCGGCGACGATATCGATGCGCTCGCCCAGATTCCGCAAAATCTCCCTGGCGTTTTCCGGCGTGTTGTCAAAGGGCACGACCTGAAATTTGACGTCGGGAATCTGCTTATATATGCGCGGCCATAGCTCCAGCAAAATGTCGACAGGCGTCATGAGGGACGTGCCAATGCGGATGCAGGGGCCTTCCTGACGCGCCATGACGCGGGCCCGGTCCAGCGCGCCGTCAGAATACTTCCGCATATATAGGGCATCCTTGTACAGCGACTTGCCCGCTTCCGTCAGCGTTAAACCCCGATGCGTCCGCACAAACAGGCGAAGCCTTACCTCCTGTTCCAGGCTGTTGATCTGCTTAATCACGGCGGGAGCCGAAATAAACAACTCCTCCGCCGCTTTATTGAAGCTGCCCGCTTCAGCGACGCACACAAACGTATCTAATAAGGGATTATACAGCATGATACCTTACATCCTTTTGTCAAAACCTCAAAAACCTAATCCGTATAGGTTTTATTATATCATACTTTTCGTCACAGAACCCATACAGAAATACAGCGCCGTACCAGTACTGCACGACACGGAAAAATATAACAACGCCATAAAGCATGATATGAAGTAAAAATGAAGGTGTCCCACTTAGATTACAACGTTCCCCCTAAAACAGGGAAAACGCATAGCGAAGAATCGGACAGAGTTTCTTGTCCCGATACGGAGAAGGCCGTTGGCCTATAGGACGACGTTGGGAAACAGGAATCATTTGCTGTAATCCAGTATAAGATGCCTGCGCGTGCAGGCATCTTTATTTTATTTGCGTATTCCTATTAGGCATACGTTGTTTATTGCCAAGGCGTACACTTGTTTGGTATAATCCAAGTAGAAGAAGACGATGCCGTGAAGCGGATCAAAGATTGGGAAGAACTGACTATACAGGATAACTTTTTATTTCAAAAGGTCATGCGCAACAAGCGATTGTGTCAGTATTTAATCAAAAAGATTCTGCAAATCAAGATAGCTGACATTACCTATCCTGATACGGAGAAAACCATTGATATTCGGCTGGACAGCAAAAGCATACGCTTGGATGTCTATGTCAAAGACAACACGGGACAGGTATTCGACATCGAAATGCAGTGCACCAATGAAAAGGAAAACGGCCTCGCCAAGCGGACGCGGTATTATCAGGCTATGATTGATATGGACGTTCTGGAAAAGGGCGACGATTACAGTAAGCTGAACCCAGCGTATATTATATTTATCTGTACGTTTGACGCTTTTGATCAGGGATTGCCGATGTACACGTTCAGAAATCGTTGCGTAGAGCAAGAGGGCATAGAACTGAATGACGAGGCGACGAAAATATTTCTAAATAGTAAGGGCGACAGTCCAACCCTTGACCCAGACGTGCGGGCATTTTTGCGGTACGTAGACGGCAAGGCGGCCGAAGGTGTGTTTGTGCAGGAAGTGGATAAGGAAGTACGGCGTGTGAAACAGCACGATGAAACGAGGCGAGAGTATATGACGCTAGCGATGGAATTAAAGAGAATGTTTGCCGAAGGCGAGAAAACAGGAGAAGAAAAGGGGGCAAAAAAGAAAGAAACGATGATGATATTGGCGATGCTGCAAGATGGCGTTGCGAAAGAAGCCATAGCAAAGTACGCGAAAGTATCTGTAGAATATATCACCGAATTAGGAAAAAAGAATCACTTATTGTAATACCATATAATAAAATATATGCATTTTGGGCGACTTATGATGTATATTTACACATATGAAAATTAAGTAACATAAACGGGGCTATCACATAAAGAGAGCCTGTGAAAAAATCTCTGTAAACATAGATCTTCTATGATACTCGGTAAGCTGAAAGCGAATTTGAGAACTTTCAGCTCATG
>NZ_JAOQKD010000032.1:0-17796 GCF_025567065.1 Megasphaera stantonii | reverse complement strand
TGGCGGCCGGGTGTACGTACGTCCTCAATTGTGTTAGAATGGATGTGATCCATAGTGATTGCTCCTTTGTTGATGATTTCTCGCAAAACCATTTTAACATGAAGCTTCACTATGGATTTTTTTTTTGATTACCTGTTCAAATTCATTTTACAATTAACCCTTAAATTTGTAACTGTATTTCGCCATAAAAAACTGACCTCCAATCGTTAGATTTTTGGTCTAACTTTTGGGGGTCAGTTCAACTATCTAAAAGAGAACAGACTTTTACAACCATATTTCGTTTTATAAGGAATTTAAATCAATCCTATAGCGTGCTGCACGATGAGGCTGACGACGGACACGCTGAACCAGCAGACCAGGCCCAGCACTATGGGCCGGACGCCGTTGCGGACTAAGGAGCGCAGGTTGGTACGCAGGCCGATGGCCGTCATGGCAGCGATAATCATGAATTTCCCCAGCTGGCCCAGAAAATGAGATACGTCCGCCGGCAGGACGCCTGTCGTATTGACGACGGAGGCTACGACAAACCATGCGATAAAGTACGGAAATACTTTTTTCAAGCTGAACGTGCTGCCCTGGGCGGCGCCGCGCTTGCGGCGAGCCATGATAACCGCCATAACCAGGCAGACCGGCACGATCATGAGCGCCCGGGTGAGCTTCGTAATGGTCGCCAGGCTGCCGGCGGCGTCGCTGTACGAATAGCCGGCGGCGACGACGGACGACGTGTCGTTAATGGCTGTGCCGGCCCACATGCCGAAGCCAGCGTCGCTCATGCCCATGAGATGTCCTAAAAAGGGAAAGATAAAGACGGCGGCGATATTGAACAAGAAAATCGTCGAAATGGAAAAGGCCACGTCTTTTTCCTTAGCTTCGATGACCGGCGCCACGGCGGCAATGGCCGAACCGCCGCAGATGGCCGTGCCGGCGCCAATGAGAGTCGTCGTCTTAAATTCCAGGCGGAGAAGCCGGCCGACGACGATGGCTACGAGAAAGGCCGTCGCCAAGGTGCAGACCATGACCGACACCGATTTCGCTCCCGTATCCAGAACATGGTATAAGTTCATTTCAAAGCCGAGCAAAATAATCGAATACTGGAGCACCTTCTTGCCCGTATAGGCAATGCCCTCTTCCAACACGGCAGGCCGCCGGACGGAGGCGAAGACCATCCCCAGCAGAATCCCGAATACGGGCCCGCCGATGATGGGGAAATACTGGCCCAGGAAATAGGCCGGAACAGCAAACACGAGGGTAAAGGCCAAGCCTTTCCATACATTCATGCAGATACACTTCCTTCATATCGTATTTGAAAACGTCATGAAAGAAGTGTATCATGGTATTATGTATATGTAAAATTGTATTATTTTATCGTTTTAATAGGTGATTCATTATGGATATGTCTATGACGCTGCGCCATCTGTCCGTCTTTCTCGCCGTCTGCGAGGAAAACAGCATGACCGGCGCGGCCAAACGGCTGCACATGACCCAGCCTTCAGTCAGCCAAACTATCAAGGAATTGGAAGAGGCCTACGAGGTCTGCCTCTTCGAGCGGCTGGGGCGGCGGCTGCACATCACGCCGGCCGGACAGAGCCTCCTGGCCTATGGACGGCAAATCTTGTCGCTGACAGCCCAGGCCGAACAGGCCCTCCACTCCTTCAGCCGCACGGCTCCCGTCCGCATCGGCGCCAGCGTGACTATCGGCGAAATATTCCTCGTCGAGCTGCTCCAACAGCTAAAAAGCCGTCATCCTGCGCAGGAAATCTTGTCGGAAATCCACAACACGAGCGAGCTGGAACACATGCTCCTGCGCGACGACATCGACCTGGCCCTGGTCGAAGGGGACATTTCGTCGCCCTATTTGTTGTCTTCGCCCTTCATGGTCGACGAGCTGGTCGTCGTCGCGCCGCCGCCCTGTCCCCTGGCCCAGCGCGCCTCCCTTTCGGTACAAGAACTGTGCAGCCTGACCATGTACCTGCGCGAGGAAGGCAGCGGCACGCGGGACCTCTTTCTTCAAACCATGGAGCAGCACCACGCCGCCGTGCGCATTGCCGGCTCGTTCAACAATACGGAAGCCCTGAAAAAGGTCGTCATGGCCGGCCTAGGCGCTACCATCCTGTCCCGCCGCCTCGTAGACGAAGACATCGCCGCCGGCCGCCTCGCCCTCCTGCCGGTAGACCGCGTCGCCTTCAAGCGCATCTTCAAAATCGTCCGCCACAAGGACAAATTCATCACGCCGCCCCTGCAAGCCGTCATCCAGGCCTGCCAGCAGCACGACCAGTGGTTTTAAAAAGCCCATATAAAGGTATATAGAACAAAAGGGAAACGCCTGCGAACAGGTCGTTTCCCTTTTGTCTACTGGGGATGATATATCAGATATATTGACATACGACGTCGGTCATCGTATGGGTATCTGCTTTTTTGAAGCCCTCTTTATACAGGTCGGCTGTACGCCAGCCATCGGCCAGAGCCTTGTCGACAGCAGCTTCGATAGCGTCGGCAGCGGCGTCTTCGTCCAAGGAATAGCGCAGGAGCATGGCTGCCGACAAAATGGTAGCGCAGGGATTGGCAATGCCCTGACCGGCAATGTCCGGCGCCGAGCCGTGAATGGGCTCGTACAGGCTGGTAAGCTCGCCGATGGAAGCCGAAGGCATCATGCCGATGGAACCGCCTAATACGGCTGCTTCGTCGCTCAGAATGTCGCCGAAGAGGTTGCCCGTGACGATGACATCGAACTGCGTCGGGTTCAGGGCCAGCTGCATGGCACAGTTGTCGACGTAGTAATGGTTCAGGGCGATGTCGGGATAGTCCTTGGCTACGTCTATGACGGTGCGACGCCACAGACGGGACGTAGCCAGGACGTTGGATTTATCGACGGACGTGACCTTGCCGCGCCGTTTCCGCGCCGCTTCCATGGCAAAGCGCGTAATGCGCTGTACTTCGGGCACGCTGTAGTTTTCCAGATCCCAGGCCCGTTCGACGCCGTTGTGGATTTCTGATTCGCATTTGTCGCCGAAGTAAATGCCGCCGATGAGCTCGCGGACGATGACGATGTCCGTACCGGTGACGATGTCCGGCTTCAAGGGCGAATACTCGGCCAGTACGGGAGATACCTTGACGGGACGGAGGTTGACGTACAATCCCAAGGCCTTGCGCAGGCCCAAGACGGCCCGTTCGGGACGGAGGGACGGTTCGACGTTGTCCCACTGGTCGCCGCCGACGGCACCGAAGAGGACGGCGTCGGCCTTCTTCGCCGCTTCGACCGTATCGTTGGGCAGTGGCGTGCCGTATTTGTCATAAGCCGTGCCGCCGGCGTCCTTCGTCTCGAAGGTCAGGCCGATATGAAATTTGTCATCTATTTTCTGCAGCACCTTGACGGCTGCGTCGGTAATTTCCTTGCCTATCCCGTCGCCGGGAATGACTACGATATGCTTAGACATGCTTATTTATACTCCTTCACATAGTTGATTAATCCGCCGGCCTTGGCGATATCCTGGATGAAGCCCGGCAGGGGCGGTGCCAGGAAGACGTCGCCTGTCGTCTTATCGACGATTTTCCCCGTGGACAAGTCGACGTCCAGCACGTCGCCGGCCTTGATTTTTTCCACGTCGTCGCCGATTTCCAGTACGGGCAGGCCGACGTTAATGGCGTTGCGGTAGAAAATGCGGGCGAAGCTGGCGGCGATGACGACGGGCACGCCGGAGGCCTTAATGGCGATGGGCGCGTGTTCCCGCGACGAGCCGCAGCCGAAGTTGTGGCCGCCGACCATGATATCCCCTTCCCGGACATTGTCTGCAAAGGATTCGTCAATGTCCACCATGCAGTGCGACGCCAATTCCTTCGGGTCAAAGCTGTTCAAATACCGTGCCGGGATGATGACGTCCGTATCTATGTTGTCGCCGTAGCGCCAAACCTTTCCTTCTAAACTCATGTTACTGAACCTCCTTCGGTGCGGCTATCTTGCCGAGAATTGCGCTGGCAGCGGCGACCTGCGGCCCTGCCAGATAGACTTCGCTGTCGACGTGGCCCATGCGGCCGCGGAAATTGCGGTTCGTCGTGGACACGCATTTTTCGCCGGCGGCGAGGATGCCCATGTAGCCGCCCAGGCAGGGGCCGCACGTCGGCGTAGACACGGCGCAGCCCGCCGTAATGAAGGTTTCGATATAGCCGGCCTTCATGGCGTCCATGTAGACCTGCTGGCTGCCGGGGATGACGATGCAGCGGACGCGGGGATGAACCTTGCGTCCCTTCAGGATCGACGCGGCGATTTCCAAATCTTCCAGACGGCCGTTCGTGCAGGAGCCGATGACGACCTGATCGATAGCGATGTCGCCGAAGGTCCCGATGACCTTCGTATTGCCCGGCAGATGCGGGAAGGCTACGACAGGCTTCAGTTCGGACAGGTTGATGTCGACGATCCGGCAGTATTCGGCGTCTTCATCGGCTGTGACGACGTCGTATTCGTAGTTGATGCGGCCTTTTTCGTAGGCTATCGTCTGTTCGTCGACGGGGAAAATCCCGTTCTTCGCACCGGCTTCAATAGCCATGTTGGCAATGGTCAGGCGGTCGGTCATGGTGAGGGCCGCCACACCTTCGCCGGTGAATTCCAGCGATTTGTACAGCGCGCCGTCGACGCCGATCATGCCGATGAGGGTCAGCATGACGTCCTTGCCCGTAATATCGTCAGGCTTTTGCCCCGTCAGGTGGACGTTGATGGCTTCGGGCACCTTAAACCACGCTTCGCCCGTGGCCATGGCCACGCCTAAATCGGTCGAGCCGACGCCGGTGGCAAAGCCGCCTAATGCGCCGTACGTACAGGTATGGGAGTCGGCGCCGATGGTCAGCATACCCGGCCCTACGATGCCCTGCTCGGGCAAGAGGACGTGCTCGATGCCGACGCGGCCGACTTCAAAGTAATGGGTAATTTCGTGTTCCCTGGCAAAATCGCGGACGATTTTCGCCAGGCCTGCCGATTTAATGTCCTTGTTCGGCGTGAAATGGTCCGGCACCAAGGCGATTTTATCCTTGTCGAAGACGGGCCGGCCGATTTTATTGAATTCAGCGATGGCCGGCGGAGCCGTAATGTCGTTGGCCAGTACCATATCTAATTTGCACGCAATCAAATCTCCTGCTTTGACAGAAGGAAGGCCGGCGTGCTTTGCCAGTATCTTCTGCGTCATCGTCATTCCCATGTGAGTCTATTCCTCCTCTGATAGCAATATAGTGGGCGCGCCGTCGCCGGCGCACCCCTGCGTTGTCGGTTTAGTGTTGTCCTGCAATAGCCTTGAATTCGCTGACCGCCGCCGGATCGGACGTCAGGTGGCGGAAGCGGACGCGCTGGGCCATGCCCTCCATGCGGTTGATCGCCGTGATGAAGGCGAAAATCGAAGCGGTCATCGTATCCGTATCGACGCCGGCGCCCCAGGTCGTACGGCCTTGCTTGTCCGTCAGGCCGAAGTAGGCGATGCCGCGCGAGTCGGAGCCGCGGTCCAAATCGTGTTCGCTGTACACGAGGTTGTCGATTTCGATGCCGTAGGCTTCGCAGATGGCGTTGCTGATGGCGTTGAGCTGGCCGTTGCCCCGTCCTTCCAGGATGACCTCTTCTTCGTCGGCCTTGACTAAAATCTTGCCGATCCACTGGCCGCCGAATTTCTGTACGAAGAAGTTTTCTACCTTCAAGGGCCAGCCTACGTTCAAGTAATTCTGCTCGAATACGTCGTAGATTTCAGCCGGCTTGAGCTCCTGATGCTTGTGATCCGATACGCTCTTGACGAAATAGCTGAAATCTTCGCGCATCTTCTTGGGCATGTCGATGCCGTAGTTCTGCTCCATGATGAAGCCTACGCCGCCCTTGCCGGACTGGCTGTTGATGCGGATGACGTCGGAGTCGTAGGTACGTCCCACGTCGTGGGGATCGATATACAGATACGGGCAGGTCCAGTACTGCTCGTTTCCTTCTTCGCGGAAATGCATGCCCTTGGCGATGGCGTCCTGATGGGAGCCGGAGAAGGCGGCAAAGACCAGCTGGCCTGCGTAGGGCTGTCTGGGATGAACATGCATGCGCGTCACCCGTTCGTACGTGTCGACAAGCTTGGGCATGTTGGAAAAATCCAGCTGCGGGTCGACGCCCAAGGCGAACATGTTCATGGCGACGGTGACGATATCGACGTTGCCCGTCCGTTCGCCGTTGCCGAACAATGTCCCTTCGACGCGGTCCGCCCCGGCCAGGAGGGCCATTTCCGCGTCGGCTACGCCCGTGCCGCGGTCGTTATGCGGATGGACGGACAAGACGACGTTGTCGCGGTATTTCAGGTTCTGCGACATGTAGGCAATCTGGGCGGCGAAGACGTGCGGCATGGACATCTGCACCGTCGACGGCAGGTTGATGATGGCCTTGCGGTCGGCCGTGGGTTTCCATACGTCCAGAACGGCGTTGCATACCTCCAGGGCGTATTCCGGCTCGGTGCCGGTGAAGCTTTCCGGCGAATATTCGAAGCGGTAGTCGGCGCCGGCTTCGTCTGTCAGGCGCTGGAGCAATTTCGCGCCGTCGACGGCAATCTGCTTGATTTCTTCCTTGGACATGCGGAAGACCTGCTGCCGCTGGGCGAAGGACGTCGAGTTGTAGACATGGACGATGGCGTTTTTGACGCCCTGCAGGGCCTCGAAGGTCTTGCGGATGATGTGCTCCCGGGCCTGGGTCAGTACCTGGACGGTCACGTCGTCGGGAATCATGTCGTGCTCGACGAGGTAGCGCAGGAATTCGTATTCCGTTTCCGACGCTGCCGGGAAGCCTACTTCGATTTCCTTGAAGCCCATGGCTACGAGGGTCTTGTAAAATTCGATTTTTTCATCAAGGCTCATAGGAATGATGAGGGCCTGGTTGCCGTCGCGCAAATCGACGCTGCACCATACGGGGGCCTTGTCGGGGCAATCCTTGTATGCCCACGACATATCGACGACAGGGGGCATGTAATACCCTTTTTTGTAATGTTCTACGTTTCTCATACTTCCATCTCTCCTTGATCATGAAATACATACGGCAAATATAACATAATCAAAATAAAAAAAAATCTTCCGCCTCGTTAAGAGACGAAAGATATCCTTACGCGTTACCACTCTCATTCATGCCCAAAGGCATGCTCTCTATAGGTACGGACATATCGTCGATACCCTCCTGTTTGTTAACGGCCAGGCCCCGGCTCCACCTACTGTCGTTTCAGCGAGCTGCTTAGAGACGAGTTCACTTCCATTCCGTTGCTGCTTCTCACCGGCCAGCAGCTCTCTGCAAACTTTCTGGAACCTACTATTTCTCTTCAACGCATTTTTATTTTGACTTGTTGATGTGTATATTATCACATGAAAAACGTCTTGGCAAGGGAATTTCTTAAATTTTACAAAAAATTATTAAGTTAAACCTTTTACTGTCGCCAGTATATTAGGAAATATACCGTAAAAATAACGGTTTCAGCAAAAAGCGAATCTGTCTCTTGTATTTTCCGGCAAAACGTGGTAGACTAGTAAAGTATTCGCCGAGAGCCATACATGCGCCTATAGCTCAGGGGATAGAGCACCGGTCTCCGGAACCGGGTGCGTAGGTTCGAATCCTACTAGGCGCACCACCTATGAAGCAGCCGTAAAGGCTGCTTTTTGTATATCCCGCCATTTAAAAGGAGGTTATCGTCATGTCTCAATTACCGGGCCTGCACCTGCGCGAGTCCCATCCGCAGCTTTGCCTCACCCTGCGCGGCGAAACGATCGAAGAGCTCAGCGACGCCGTCCGCGCCTTGTCGGAATATCCGGCTGACGTCATCGAATTCAACGCCGCAACCTTTAACGGCGTCAGCAATTTCTCCCAAATCGGCAACGCCCTGCTCCTCATCACCAGTCCGCTCCGTGACCAGCGGGTCGTCTTTTCCTGCCCCATGGCCGAGCTGCCGGAATATTACCAGACGCAGGACGACTACTACGACATCTTATTTTTCGCCATCCGCACGGGCCTCATCGACGCCGTGGAAATCGAATCGACACTGGACATAGACAAGATCGACGAGCTGGCCGACGAAGCGACGGAAGCCGACATCATGCCTATCCTCACCATCCGCTGTGACGGCCCCTTCTCGGAATCGGATTTTGCCGACAAGCTGTTCTCCGTCGTATCGGAAGATATTTTCGCCTACCACATCATCTGCTCTCCCCAGTCGGACGAAGAGCTGGCGGAAATCATGGAATGCCTGCACAGCTGTGAGGCCGTCCATGAGGACACGCAGTTCATCATCGAAACGAGAGGCTCCTACGGGAAAGAAGCCCTCAAAAACGGCAACACCTTCTCGTCGCCTATCCTCTACGCCGCGCCGGAAGAAACGGAAGACAGACTGTCCGTCGCCGAACTGCACGGCGTTCTTCAAGCAAAATGACATAGATATAAATAGGCAAAAGCGCCTCGCCGCAGCGTATCGGAGCTGCCGGCAGGGCGCTTTTTTCATGAGGTTATATCGTTTCAAAGAGGGACTGGTTTTTGCGGCCCCGGCGGTGGTATATGCCGATGCGGCGGGCCAGCATCATGTCCGCATCCAAGGGAATGCCGAACTGCTTGCCCAGCACTTCCCAGACCTGCTGAGGCTTGATAGCCCCTTCGTCAGTCTGCAGGATACCGACGCGCAGGGTCAGCGTTTCACCGTCGGTCTTTCCGGAAAGAGGCTCGACGACGTGATGCTTCACGTTGATGAGGCGCACCTTGCGCGCATCCTTAGGCGACACCTTTTCGTACATGACGTCGGAGGCATCGTTGAAGGCCTGCAGCGCCTTCTGAAGGGCGTCGTCGCCGTATCCGGCCTGTACGGGGCCGGTCAGGCGGTACACGGCATAATTGGCCATCGCCATGAGCTTAGGCGCCCTGGCGTCGACGTATTTGCCGCCCAGGACGACAAAGCCGTCCGGCGACTGGGCGTTCATCTGCTTGACGACGTCTTCTACAGGCAGGCGCTCGCGCAGCTCCATGTCCAGATATTCTTCGTCGGCCCTTACGCCGACGCCGAGAGCCGAGGCGAAGCTCAGCTTCATATGGGGATTAAAGCCTTCGGAATAGGCGATGGGCAGGCGGGCCCGGATGATGACGTAGCGGACGGCCCGGGCAAAATCCAGGTGGGACAAAAATTGCAGAGCCCCGTCCTTTTTAACAGCTAAACGCAGTCTTTCCACGGCCGGCACCTTCCTTTCTGTCGATGATTTCTACGCCTAAATTCGGGCATACGCCGCATCCCGTGCAGCTCAGATGACGGCAGTCGTGAGTCAGCTCTCCGCCGACGGCCTTCTGCCATTCCCGCTGGAGGAAGGCCTTGGACGCGCCGTTGCTCAGGTGGTCCCACGGCAGGGGCTCGTTCACATCGCGCTGGCGGGCAGCGAAGTAATCGGGATCGACGCCGGCGTTGGCAAAGGCTTCCATCCACTTGTCGTAGTCGAACAGCTCCGTCCAGCCGTCGAATTTACATCCCAGCTTCCACGCTTCATAGAGGACCTGGCTCATGCGGCGGTCGCCACGGGCGAAGGTCGCTTCCAAATAGCCCGTCTTGGCGTCGTGGTAGTGGTACGAAATGTGCTTGTCCCGGATAAGGCTCTTCAAATAGGCCTGCTTGCGCTGAATTTCTTCAACGGGAAGCTGGCCGAACCATTGGAAGGCCGTGTGGGACTTGGGTACGAAGCTCGACACGGATACGGTGACCTTGCCGTTGTTCTTCTTCGTCACCGTGCGGTACAGGTTCAGAACCTTATAAGCTAGGTCGGCAATACCGGCTAAATCTTCGTCCGTCTCTGTCGGCAAGCCCATCATGAAATACAGCTTAACTGTAGACCAGCCATTTTGGAAAGCGTTTTCACAAGCCTTCAGGAGATTTTCTTCCGTTACGCCCTTGTTGATGACGTCGCGGAGGCGCTGCGTCCCCGCTTCGGGCGCGAAGGTCAGGCCGCTCTTGCGAACCTGCTGGACCTTCTTGGCAATGTCGACGGAAAAGCTGTCGACGCGCAGCGACGGCAGGCTGACGCTGACCTTCTGATCCTTAAACTCATCCAGCAGCATGTCGACCAGCTCGGGCAGACAGGAATAGTCGGCCGAGCTGAGGCTCATGAGGGAGATTTCGTCATAGCCGGAGTTGGCGACGATTTCCTTTGCCAGCTGTACGAGGCGCTGCGGCGATTTTTCCCGGACGGGACGGTACAGCATGCCGGCCTGGCAGAACCGGCAGCCCCGGCTGCAGCCGCGGAACAGTTCGAGGACGGCCCGGTTGTGGACGATGTCGATATTCGGCACGAGGGGCTTCGTCGGGAAAAAGGCATGCTCCATGTCGGCGACAACGCATTTTTCAATGTGTTCCTTCGCTTCCGGCTCCGTCGGCACGAGCCCCAGGAAATTCCCCTGCTCGTCATACCGGGCGTCGTAAAAGGCCGGCACATAGTTTCCCTGCTGCTGGGCCAGCTGCTTCAGCAGCCCCTTCTTGCCGCCGGGCTTGCCCTGCTCCTTCCAGGCGATGATCGTATCGGCCGTCAGCTGCGTCGACTCTTCCGATTCGCCGAGGAAAAAGATGTCGACGTAATCGGCCAACGGCTCGGCATTGTAGGCGCAGGGGCCGCCGGCGGCGACGAGGGGCATATCCTCTCCCCTGTCCTTGGAAAAAAGGGGAATGCCGGCCAAATCCAGCATATTCAGGATATTGGTAAAGCTCATTTCATACTGAAGGGTGAAGCCGACCATATCGAAATCGGCGACAGGCGTCTTCGTCTCCAGGGAAAAGAGGGGATAGCCCTTCTGGCGCATGACCTCTTCCATGTCGGGCCACGGCGCGTAGACGCGCTCGGCCGCCACGTCGTCCCGCTCGTTGAGCAGGGCGTAGAGAATGCGCAGGCCTAAATGGCTCATGGCTACTTCATATACGTCGGGAAAACAATAGGCAACGGTCAGCTTTACGTCGTCGTGGTTCTTGACGACGCTGTTCCATTCGCCGCCGACGTAGCGGGCCGGCTTGCTGACCTTGCTGAGCAAAATCGGATCTATCGAAACAGTACGGGACACTGAATTTCCTCCTAATCGCTAAAAAATCATAGTCTGCTGGCGCATGTACACGCTGAGCAAAATCCCCAGGCCTACCATATTGGTCGTCAGGGCGCTGACGCCGTAGCTCATAAAGGGCAGCGGAATCCCCGTAACCGGCATGATGCCGCAGGTCATGCCGACGTTGACCAGAATCTGGAAGGTCCACATGGAAATGACGCCTGTAGCCAAAAGCATGCCGAAGGGGTCCTTGCACTCCTTGGCGATCATGAGGCCGCGGTAAATGAGCACGAAATACAAAAACAGCAGAAATACGCAGCCTAAAAAGCCCAGCTCTTCGCCGATAACGGAAAAGATGAAGTCCGTATGGTTTTCCGGCAGGAAGTTCAGCTGGCTCTGGGAGCCCTGAAACAATCCCTTGCCGAAAAGCATGCCCGAGCCGATGGCAATTTTAGACTGGATGATATGATAGCCCGCGCCGAAAGGGTCGGCGTTGGGGTCCAAAAATACGGTAATGCGGGCCTTCTGGTAATCCTTCAGGAAGTGCCAGCCAATAGGCGCCAGGATAACGCCGACGGCGGCGATATTGCGCAGCAGGGACAGCTTGATGCGCGATACAAATACCATTCCCAAACCGATGGCCAAAAAGACGAGGCTCGTCCCCAAGTCGGGCTGCTTCAATACGAGCAGGAAGGGGATGCCGATGAATAAGCCGACAGGCAGGACGCTGCGGAACGTATTGAGCTGGCCGACCCGTTCCGACAGCAGGGCCGCTGTGCAGACGATCATGATGATCTTGGCAAATTCCGACGGCTGCACCGTAATCGGCCCGATCTGAATCCACCGCTGGGCCCCTAAGGCCGATGTGCCGACAAACATGACGGCCAGCAGCATGAGCAGGTTGACGACGTACAAGGGCTTGGCGAAGCGCTTGAGCCGCGTGTAATCGTAGTGGCAGAAAAACAGGACGAGGGCTAAATTGATGATAAACCCTATGCCCTGACGGATGACGAAATCGTAATTGATGATGCCTTTGTTAATGTGCGTGGCGCTGCCGATAATGCATAAGCTGACGCCTATGATGAGGAAGCTTATGACGAGCAGCACTTTATCTAAATTTTTCCATTCTCGTTTCAACATATATAGGAACTCCTATCGGCGATAATGTCGCCAAGCTGCAGACTGGTCGCGCCGCCGCCGCAGGGACAGGCCCCTGGGCCGTCGAGGCATATCCTCGTCTGCCGCGTCTTCTTCTGGTTCTTCTTCGGGCTCGGCCGCCGTGCCGTTCAGAATAGCCGCCGCTTTCTGCAGCTCCGCTACGGCCAGGGCCTTCATGCAGCCGAGAGATTCTTTTTCTTCCTCGTCAGCAACGGGCAAGCTTTCTTTTTCCTCTGCGCCGGCTCCTTCCGCCGTCGGCAGCAGAGCCGTCAGGCTGCCAATGTCCGGAGCCGCTCCCCCTTCGACGTAAGCCACTGTCTGAGCCAGGGCTTTCATAAAGGGAGTCTCCGCCGCGTGCAGGAGGCAGCCCTCGTGGGCAGCCCGGTGCACCGCCGGGTCGTGAGGCAGAATGCCAGCGACGGTTTCGGGATTTAAAATCTGCAGCATATCCTGCACCGGCACATAGCCGGGTACGCCGCTGTAGAAATTATTGAACAGCACGTCGTAATTGAAGCGCTTGCGCTTGTTGCAGAACTGCATGACCCGGGCGGCGTCGCGCATAGACGACCACGTCGGCTCGACGACGAAGAAAATGCGGTCGGCAATGGCCGTGGCGTCCTTGTAGGCCCGCCCCCGCCCCGGCGGACAGTCGATGAGGGTATAGTCGTGGTCTTTAGACAAGGTTTCGACGATATAATGGTACGTCGGCGCGTCGATTTTTTCCCACGTATGCTTCTGGCTGGCCGCTAAAAAGTCCAGCTTGCCGGCAACAGTCATGACGGCTTCGCCGGCGCGGCAGCGTCCCTTGATGACGTCGCCTATATCGTACAGGACGTCGTCCTGCATGCCAAACATGAGATCTAAGTTGCGCAGGCCCATATCGGCGTCGACGGCCAGTACGGAATGGCCGCGGCGCTGCAGGGCGATAGCCAGGGAGGCCGTAACCAGCGTCTTGCCGACGCCGCCCTTACCCGAGGCGATAGCTATGATGGTTGACATGAGAACGACTCCTTTCTGTACAATACGAAATTACAAATCCTATTCTGCCGGCTCGGCGTCCTGGGCCGCCGCTCCGTCGGCGCCTGCCTTCTGGTCCTTCTCTTCGTCCTTCGGCATGCCGGCGGCGTATTTGCCGACGTGGAAAAATTCTTCCAGCATTTCCTTAACAATCGGCGCGGACGCGCTGGAACCGTACCCGCCCTGTTCAACGAGAACGGCGATGACGATGCGCGGATGGTCGAAGGGCGCGTAGGCCACGAACCAGCCGTGGTCCTGGCCGCTGTAGTTTTCGGCCGTACCGGTCTTGCCGGCTACCTGGATGGGGAAATCGGCGAAGATATATCCCGCCGTCCCCTCTTCCGTAACGTTGCGCATGCCTTCGCGGATCAAATCCAGCGTCGACCGCGAAATGGACAGGGTGCCGATTTGCTCCGGCGCAAAAATCTTATAAGGCGTGCCGTCGAGATTATCGATGCGGCTGACCAAAAAGGGGCGGTACTGAATGCCGCCGTTGGCCACTTCGCTGACGATCAGGGCCGCCTGAAGTGGCGTGACGAGTTGGAAGCCCTGGCCGATAGCCGAGTTGAACGTATCACCCAGATACCAGTCTTCACCAAAGGTGTCCATCTTGTATTTCTCGCTGGCAATGAGGCCCGACGATTCGCCGCGCAGGTCGATGCCCGTCTTCTTGCCCATGCCGAACATGGCCGCGTATTCCGCCAGCTTGTCGATGCCGACGCGCCGGCCCATTTCATAGAAATATACGTTGTCCGACTTGGACAAGGCTTCGGTAAAGTTAATCCAGCCCAGGGCTTCGCCGCCGGCATTGCGCATGTCTACGAGCCAGTGGCGGCCGCTGTCGAAGATCAATTCGTCAGGCGTAACCTTTTTCAGTTCCAGGGCGGCGGCGCCGGTAATGATCTTAAAGGGCGAGCCCGGCGGATATTCGCCGGCGATGGCCCGGTTTTCCATGGGGTGATAGGGATTGTCGTTGATCTGGGACCATTCGGCTTCCGTAATCCCCCGGGTAAACCAGTTCGGATTGTACGACGGGCGGCTGGCCATAGCCAGCACGGCTCCCGTATTGGGGTCTAAGGCGACCATAGCGATGCCCGCCGTGCCGATGCCGTTGGCAATCTGAGAGTCCATAGCCTTTTCCGCCGCCTGCTGCAGGTTCAGGTCGATGGTCAAATGAATGTTGTGACTGGCTACGGGATTCTTTCGTTCCATTTCCTTGACCGGACTGCCCGTAGCGTCGACTTCGACCTGCCGGCCGCCGTCCTTGCCCCGGAGCAGGTCGTCGTAGTACGCTTCCAGGCCGGCCCGGCCGATCTGGGTGATATTGGACACGCCTTCCTGCCCTTCGAGGCGCTGCTGGTCGTCCTCGTCTATCTGTCCGACGTAGCCGAAAATCTGAGCGGCCATTTCATTGTACGGATAGTAGCGGATCGGCTGGACGTCGATGGAAATCCCCGGCAGCTCGTTGCGCCGTTCTTCAATTTTAGTGACAATATCCTGGGTCAGGTCGTTGGCCAGGACCGTCGGGATATAAGAGCTCTTTACTTTATCTATTTTTTCCCGCAGCTTGGCTTCCGGGATATTCAGCAGCTGCGACAATTCGTTCAGCTCCGCGTCGGACATGCCGTCCTTCGTCGGTACGTAGGTCACCATGAAGCTGGGCCGCGAGCCAACGAGAATCTGGCCGTTCCGGTCGTACATGACGCCGCGCATGGCCGCGATGGGGACGGCCCGCAGCCGGTTTCCTTCGGCCAGGGAGTGGTAATACTCCCCTTCTACGAGCTGCAAATAGGCCAGCCGGCAGACCAGTATGGCGAAGATAGCGATGATGACCCAATACAAATACCGGAAGCGGCCGTCATCGCTCTTTTTTTTCATTAACGCTTCAAGCATCTGCGCGTTCCTCCATCTACCAACGATATCCCATGTGGCCGTAGTATAAATCGTCGCGGCGCAGCCGCCAGACGACGCGGTCTACCGGCAGGGCCAGTATGCCGTGGTACGCCAGCATGGGAATACTGAATTCAAACAAATAGGATGCCCCGTTGATGAACTGGCCGGAAATAAACAGGACGGCGCAGGTCAGAATCAGGCAGCACTCCGTCGCGCCCAGGACGATGAGCTCCGTCAGTATCCACTGGTCCTTGTCGATGCCGCGGCCTATGTAGCTGCAGGCAAAGGCGATGACGAGATACGGCAGCAGGTGGACGCCCAGGAAATTGCCGATTACCACATCCTGGCAGACGCCGCCTATCAGAGCCGTAGCGACGCCGACGCGCTGGCCGTGATGAAGGGCCATGAGGACGACGAAGAGAAATACGAGGTTCGGCTGGGTAATGCCGTCGCATACAAAGGGCAGAACAGAGCTTTGCAGGATGAATACGATGAACGCCGTCATAAGGCAACTCAGCTTTTTCATAAGGCTGCCGCTCCTTTGATTCCTTCTACTTTATCGCGGTTCGTCTGGGGAACGAGCTTCGGCGCGACGCCGGGCTTGTCGTACGAACCGGTATCAGACGATTTCAAGATGACGAATACTTCTTCCAGCTTGGAGAAGTCGACGCTGGGACGGATGACGGCGTATTTGACGAAATCGTTGTCGTTCTGGTGAATCGACACGATGGTGCCGACGTACAATCCCTTGGGATAAATGGAGCCGAAGCCCGACGTGACGAGGGTATCGCCCTCCAGAATATCCGCGTCTTTGGCGATGTTGACGAACTGTGGTTCCGACGGCACGTTGCCGTTGCCGCGGACGACGGACGATACGCGCGATTCCGGCCGCTGTACGATAGCGCCGATGCTGGTGCGCGGGTCCGTCAGGAGCTGGACGCGGGCCGAATGGGGATAGGCCTCGCTGATAAAGCCGACGACGCCGCTCGGCGTAATGACGGGCATGTCCTTGGCGACGCCTTCGTTCGTGCCGGCGTCGATGATCATCGTGTTGCTCCACGTACCGTAATCACGGGAAATGACGACTGCGGCAACCATCTGGTATTGGCCGTGGGATGCGCGGAAGTCGAGGAGCTGACGCAGGCGGTCGTTTTCGGCCACCAGCTCGTCGTAGTCGACGGTGCGGCTCTTGAGCTCGGCGTTTTCCCGTTCCAGCGCTTCCCATTCAATGCGGTTTTTTAAACTAATATCGACGATGTGAAAAGCCGACGCCAAGGAATTCATGATACGGCTCGCCCCGTATTCAAAGGGGGCCGCAGCCATCTGTAGCGGCTTGGCTACGAAGGGCAGCGATTCGCGCTGCCGCCAGGCCCAGCCGACGACGGCGATGAGGACAAAGAGTATCAGCACGATGACGACGCTTTTTTTACCTAACGAAAACAATTTTAAAATCTCCTCCTATAAATGCGCTGCGCTCCTTCAATGACCGGGGCCAGCTTTTCCCGTTCCGCTACGGCGATGCCGATGCCCCGCACGACGGCCAGCTCCGGCTCGGCGGCCAGGACGACGGGAACGCCCAGTTCCTGAGAAAAGAGCTGTTCCATGCCCTTGAGCTTGGCGCCGCCGCCGGTCAGCACGACGCCGTGCTCCATAATATCGGCCGACAACTCCGGCGGCGTTTCCTGAAGGGCCGACCGCACCAAGTCGAGTATTTTCATGAGGGGCCTGCCGATGACCTGATAGAGCTCGCTGGCCTGGACGGCGCATTCCTTCTGCAGTCCGTCGTCGAGGCCCCGGCCTGTGAAGTAATAGCCCCGGTCTTCCAGAGGCAGTACAGCCGAGCCGTTGGTAATCTTCATCTCTTCAATGGTCATGTCGTCGGTGACGATATCGTATTGGCCGCGCAGGTAATCTTTAATCGCTTCATTGAAATCGAGGCTGCCCAGGTGAATGGACTTGGACACGACGATGCCGCCCAAGGAAAGGATAGCCACATTCGTCGTGCCGCCGCCGATGTTAACGACCATGTTGCCTACGGGATCGTATACGGGCATGTTGACGCCCATGGCCGCGGCAACGGCCGTGTCGACGAGGTAGGCTTCCTTGGCTCCGGCCTGATAGACGGCTTCCATGACGGCCCTCTTTTCGACGTTGGACGCCGCAGCCGGCACGCCGACCATGATGCGCAGGCGCTGGACGCTGCGGACGCATTTGCTGAGGATATAGCCCAGCATCGTCCGCGTCACGCCGTAGTCGGCGACGACGCCGTTCAGCAGGGGCCGATGGATCTTCACCGTTTCCGGCGACTTCGACAGCATGCTTTCCGCCCCGTTGCCGATGGCTACGAGCTTGCGGTTCCGCTCGTCCGTCGCCACGATGGAAGGCTCGGAAAAGACGACGCCCCGCCCTTCTACGTAGACCTGGGTCGTGCACGTTCCCAAGTCAATACCTATATTTTTAGTTAATGGAGAAAAAATCGAAGCCATGCCAAAACCCTTTCCTATACTATGTAATCATCTTCATATTTTAGCACACCAAGGCGATTTTCGCACTATATTTTCATCAAAATCACCGACGGCTGCGCAGGCTAAAACAAAGGTTAATTGTAAAATGAATTTGAACAGGTAATCAAAAAAACAAAAATCCATAGTGAAGCTTCATGTTAAAATGGTTTTGCGAGAAATCATCAACAA
>NZ_JAOQKD010000031.1:0-18095 GCF_025567065.1 Megasphaera stantonii | reverse complement strand
GGAAGTGCAGTGATGCACGGAGCGGACCGGTACTAATAGACCGAGGGCTTGACTTAAGTAGAGAAGCGGTTTTAAAGGAGCGAAAGCGACGCATAAAACCGACTGAATCACTTACCCTTGAGGGTAAGTAGGGAGCCCTGTTTGAAGGAGCTGAGAAGCGACGCACAAGCAGGAGCGAGTCGCTTACTCCCGAAGGGAGTGGGTGAGAGAATCTGGAAGCAGGTTCTGAGGAAGGAACCGTAAACAGAGCGGAGGCTCGTTAAGGAAGTTCGTTTTATGCAGTTGTAAGGGCACGGGCCCTTAGGAAAAATTCAGTGGCGATAGCTGCGGGGATCCACCTGTTCCCATGCCGAACACAGCAGTTAAGCCCGCAAACGCCGAAAGTACTTGGGGGGAGGCCCCCTGGGAGGATAGGAAGCCGCTGATTACAAAAAGAGAGCAGTGCATTGGCACTGCTCTCTTTTTGTATACAACGACCTCTTATCTACCCAGGGCCTGCCCAGGGATAAGTAGCGAACCTCGTTTGAAGGAGCGAAAGCGACGCGCAAACGAGTGTGAGTCACTTATGTCGGGTCCGTGCGTGAGCAGCACATGTCATGAAGAAGTATTCCTGTGTGCAGACCCGACTGATAGGTGAGACGACCGTCAGCAGGAGACGTATACATCATGTATGCGTTCTTTTTTTTGTATATGGCGGCTTCCTATCCTTCCAGGTTCCTGGGATAAACATAAGCAGGAAACACCGTTTGAAGGAGCGAAGCGACGCGCGTGAGTCGCTTACTTCAAATCGGGACACATGAGATAGAAGAGCGATAGGCCCACGTTGCAAAGGCTACCGATTCGAAGCCCTGATGGAGATACCCTAAACAGATAGACACGACACGTAAACGAGTGTAAGTCGCTTATGTCGGGTCCGTGCGTAAGCAGCACATGTCATGAAGAAGTATTCATGTGTGCAGATCCGACTGATAGGTGCGGCGACCGTTACCAGTAGACGTATACGACATATATGCGTTCTTTTTGTATACCTTCGATTATATAGCTATCTTTCTATCCTTTACAAATCTCCATAGTGCGTATCATCAAAACATGTGATTTAATCATATCATGTATCTGTATAAAACAATATTCTTTTATTTCCCACGCCATCTTATCCATGTTTTTTCTTGTATTTTGAATACATATATCTGATGATTAAGCTTTTATTGTCAGATTGCTTTTCTTGTGGTATAAATGTGTATGTAATAAAAAAGAGGAGTTGATTGTTATGGTAAAAAGCGTCGCTGCACCTCAGGCCAAAGGCAAGAGTGCAGAAGATAAAATTTTTGGAGCTAACAATCGGGCTGTTGCCTTAGCTGAAACCTTAGGGGCAGACAAGGTTATTAATGGCACAGTCGGCTCTATTTTGGACGAAGACGGCAATTTGGTCATGCTTCACGTGGTAGAAGAAGCGTTCAAGGCCTTGACGCCGAAAGAAATCGTGGCGTATGCGCCGATTCAGGGGTATCCTGATTATTTGGATGCAGTTATTGACCAATGCTTTGGCGAATCCCGTCCGGAAGGCTACATCCGCGCTTGCGCAACCTCCGGCGGTTCCGGCGTCCTCCATCACGTCATTCATAACTATTCCGAATGGGGCGACGACATCCTGACCAGCGACTGGCATTGGGGTGCCTATGGCTCCATGTGCAATGACAACGGCCGCCATCTGCGGGAATTTGAATTGATCGGCTCAGACGGAAAATTCAATTTCGCCAGCTTTAAGGAACATGTAGAAGACATGGTGGCAAAGCAGTACAATACGGTTATCATCATGAATTCGCCGGCGAACAACCCGACGGGCTTTGCCTTGTCCTCGGATGATTGGGATACGGTATTGGCTTTCTTGAAAGACGTCGTTGCCGGTAAGGATAAAAATATTATTCTCGTTCCTGACGTTGCATATTTAGACTACAGCGGAGAAAAGAAAGAATGCCGCAAGTTCTTCAAGAAATTTGGAAACTTGCCGGATAATATTCTCGTCGTAGTTGCTTATACATGCAGCAAAGGCTTTACCATGTATGGTCAGCGCATGGGCGCTATGATCTGCGTGACGGCTAACGACGATATTGCTAACGAATTTGTAGCTATTAATCAGTATACAAGCCGCGCAACCTGGTCTAATTCCAACAGCGCCGCGATGAAAGCCATGGCTAATATTTGCAAAGATCCGGCTAAAGTCGCCGAATTAGACGCCGAACGGGCTAAATACTTCGCCCTTATTAAAGAACGGGCCGATATCTTCATGAAAGAAGCGCAGGAATGCGGTCTGAAATACCTGCCGTACTTGTCTGGCTTCTTCATCACCATTCCTATGGAAGGTTCTCAGGCTGTCTGCGATTTGCTGGAAAAGGAAAATATCTTCTTAGTTCCCCTTGGCAAGGGCGTTCGCCTCGCCGTTTGCTCCGTATCTAAAGCCAAAATCACGGGGCTGGCAGCTAAAATTAAATCTGCTGTAGAAGCAACGGGCGCAAAACAATAATCACGTCTATGCAGGCCGGTATAGGATGTTACTATACCGGCTTTTTCTATGAGGGGGATGGGCATGAAGGAGTTTTTTGAACAACTAAATTCGGTTCTTTCTATCGTAGCGGCTATATCTGATTTTTTATGGGAAGTTCCGACAAATTGGGAGTGGTATAAAGCCATTCCCGTATTCGGCAGTTTTTCGCTGGCTGTTATTGTCTTGGTTGGCACGGGGATTTATTTTTCCATCCGATTGGGCTTTATCCAAGTCCGGCAGTTTAAAAGAGGGATGAATCTCTTGATTCACCGCCGCGCCGCTTCGACGGGCATATCGCCGCTGGCTGCGTTTTTCCTGAGCTCGGCTATGCGCGTCGGGCCGGGAAATATTCTCGGCGTGACAGGGGCCATTTCCGTCGGCGGTCCAGGTGCGTTGTTTTGGATGTGGGTTTCTGCGTTCTTTGGAATGGCTATGGCCTATACGGAAGCGACGCTGGCTCAGCTCTGCAAGGAACGAAAGGGAGAGGAGTTTGTCGGCGGCATGCCCTTCTACGGCCGGCGGCTGTTGGGAAATAAGGCGTGGATCGGTACGATATTATCAGGCGTTTATATTTTCTACGCCATGTTTTGTCTGCCGGCGCAGTCCTTTAACGTCGTGTCTTCGATCGGTGCTATGGGCGAGCTGGCGGCAGGCCATCCCATTGCGGCGATGTCGGCCTTTTACGTGGCGGCGGCGTGTATCGTCCTGCTCGTAGCGGCTGTTATGGCTTTTGGGGGAATCAAACGGGTATCCAGCGCGAATAATAAGCTGGTTCCCATTATGGCGGTCGTGTATGTCGTGACCGTATTGGCCTTGGTTTTTGCCAATGTAAACAGCGTGCCCTATTTCTTCAGCGCTGTCCTAGGCGGAGCCTTTCAGCCGGACGCCGTATTTGGCGGCTTGTTTGGTACCGTATTGGTACAGGGGATAAAAAGGGGATTGATGTCCAACGAAGCCGGCCAGGGGACGATTACGATGTCGGCGGCTGCAGCCGACGCCAAGCATCCCTGTGAGCAGGGGATGATTGCCGCCTTGGGAGTGCTATTAGATACGCATGTGATTTGCACGATGACAGGTTTTGTCGTCATTATGGCCCATGCCTGGACTGCGGCTCCGGAAGCCTGGGCCGCGGCGGGGCAGCTGCCTAAATTCTTGTTGTCCGTTCATGTATTGACGCCGTCGGGCATTACATCGGTCATCCTGTTTCTGTTAGCATTATGCTTCGGCTTATTTGCGTATACGACGATGATTGGCATGATCACCTTTTCGGAAATTGCCGTCAACCGCATCAGCCGCAGCCGTTTTGCCGCCAACTTTGTCCGGTCCTTAGGGATCGTCGTTTCGGCCTTCGGCATTACGGTGCAGCTGGCAGGATATGACTTGAGCAACTTATGGGCCTTTTCCGACTTGGCCAATATCGTGCTGGTATACATCAACGTCCCCCTGCTGTACCTCGGCTTCCGCCACGTATTAAAGGCGACAGCTCATTATACGGCGACGGATGGTTCGGCCTTTTCGGAAACGGTTACAGAACTGGCTTCTTCATATTGGCGTGAACGGCCCGTAAAATAATGGGTAAGGCATTGAAATTTCTGTCAGAAATGCCGATATTTTTCTTTATGACGGCGGAAGTTTTATATACAATAGAGGTAAGCTGCAACAACAGACGCCATAAAACAGAAAGAAGGTAGAAATCATGTTTAAGACTATCGGAATTTGCGGTACCGGCAATATGGGCCGGGCCATTGTAAAAGGATTAGCTGCATCCGGACTGGTAGAACCGGGGAATATCCTGTTATACAATATTCACAGCGCAAAAGCGCAGGCCTTAGCCGATGAAACGGGCGCCTCCGTCGCCTATTCCGCGGCGGAGTTAGCCGAACGTTCGCAAGGGCTTATTATGGCAGTCAAGCCGCACATCCTGCCGTCGTCGTTGGAAGAAGTACGGGACTACGTGAAAGATGATACGGTGATTATTTCGATTGCCGCCGGCCTGACGCTGGACCGTTTGGCGGGATGCCTGCCGGAACAGGCTAAGATCGTCCGCGTAATGCCCAATACGCCGTCGATGGTCGGCGAAGGCATGGCCTCCGTATCGCCGAACGCCTATGCGGCGGAAGAAGATGTACAGGCCGTGCTCGATATATTCCGCAGCTTCGGAAAGGCTGAAATCATGGAAGAACGCCTGATCGACGCCGTATGCGGCGTCAGCGGCAGCGCTCCGGCTTACGTATATATGTTTATCGAAGCCTTGGCAGACGGCGCCGTGCTGGAAGGAATGCCTCGCCATACGGCCTATACCTTTGCCGCTCAGACTGTATTAGGTGCAGCCAAGATGGTGCTGGAAAGCGGCATGCATCCGGGAAAATTGAAAGACGACGTATGCTCGCCCGGCGGTACGACGATAGAGGCAGTATTAGCTCTGGAACAGAGGGGCTTCCGGGCGGCCGTTGCAGAAGCGGTCATTGCGTCAGCGGAAAAGAATAAAACGATGTAGACTATATATACTTTTAACGATAAAACAACATGCCATATTGCCGATGGCGTGCTGTTTTTTTGACAGGGACTCACAGCATAAAAAGTGTATGCTATTTAATGAAAAATGAATAATAAAAATTACATAAAGTCATGCATTATTTGAGAAAAAAATCACATACCTTAAAATATTATGAGTAATGATGTGGATTTTAAAAATAAAACGTTAGCATGATATAATGTAATAACTGACCGATTCATAATTCGAAAGATATATGTGTGAAATGTCTAAATGTAATTTACACTTTGTAATGAATGCGGTATAATAAGACACGAAAGAGGGAAAGAACTGAGATATACTATTAAAGTTATTTTTCCTCGAAAACGCTGGTTACGTTGTATAAGATTCCGTTACGGCGGAATTTTGACAGGCAGCAATCACGCGCTCTTTATACCGGAAACGGTTAAAGTGATAGATGTCAGTCATCATTATTTTATGTTGGAGGTTATGTATTATGGCAAAAGGTAAAGTTACACCGGAACTTATTGAAGAGTTCAAAAAAATCGTTGGCGAAAAATTCGTGTATACGGATGCTGACAAGCTCGAACCGTATTCTCATGACGAAGTAACCGACCCCCATTATATGAAGATGCCTCAGGTCGTTGTATTGCCGGCTACGACGGAAGAAGTTTCCAAAGTCGTTAAACTGTGCTATGACAACGATATCGTAATGGTACCGCGTGCAGCCGGCACAGGCTTGGCAGCTGGTGCTGTTGCTACGTTCGGCGGCGTTATCATTTCCATCGAACGCATGAACAAAATCCTCGAAATCGACAAACAGAACATGGTTTGCGTTACAGAAGCGGGCGTTACGACGACTGTTCTCCAGAACGCTGTTAAAGAAGAAGGCCTCTTCTACGGCGGCGACCCCTGCAGCGGGGACTCCTGCTTCATCGGCGGCAACGTTGCAACGAACGCCGGCGGCAACCGTGCTGTTAAATATGGCGTAACCCGCGATCAGGTTATGGGTATCGAAGTCGTTACTCCGAGCGGCGAAGTCGTTACATTGGGCGGCAAATTCCGTAAAAACGCAACGGGCTACATGCTCATGCACTTGTACATTGGTTCTGAAGGTACCCTCGGCATTATCACAAAGATTTACCTGAAATTGGTTGCTTTGCCGAAATACCAGATGGACCTCTTGGCAGTATTCGACAATCTCGACGACGCTATCGCATTGACGCCGAAGATCATGAATGCTGGTATTACTCCGGTCTGCGTAGAATTCATGGACAACGCTTCCATCAAGCAGGTTGAAATCTTCTTGAACGAAAAACTGCAGCATTCCGATATCGGCAACTACATCATCGTTCAGATTGCCGGCGACAGCGAAGATATCCTCGACGAACAGTGCGAAAAGATCGACGAATTGGCTCGTGAAAACAATGCCCTCGACGTATTGGTTGCTAACCCGGCTGTTATCTGGAAATCCCGTAAAGCATACCTCGAAGCTGACCGCGCTCGCAGCTTAGTATTCTCCATGGAAGATATCGTTGTTCCGATGACCGATATTCCGCAGGCTGTACAGCAGATCTCCCGCTTGGCTGACAAATACAACGTAGCTATGCACTGCGCTGGCCACTGCGGCGACGGCAACGTTCATATCGACATCCTGAAAGATGACCGTACGCAGGAAGAATGGGAAGAAATGCTTCCGCAGATCCAGAGCGAAATTTACGAACTCGTATACAACCTGGGCGGCCGTCTCTCCGGCGAACACGGCATTGGCTACAAACGCGCTGCATTGATGTCTAAATACACGAACCCGATCGAAATGAAGCTGATGAAAGCTGTTAAGAAAGCTCTTGACCCGAAGAATATCATGAACCCGGGCAAAGTTGTCAGCATCAACGACGAAGTTCCTGTAGAAGAATAATCTAAAAGTTCATAACTGAGATATATACAAAAGGTAAAACCGGTTTCGGTTTTACCTTTTGTAGTATACGGACTATTTTCAAAATGGACGTATTGAGCCATTATAATGAGAATGTATATTATTGCTAAAACAATAAGTGATGAATTTCGACAATTATACATGGTTGTTGGAATACAGAAAGGGTGAATTGCATCATGAAAAACTTTTCAATTCCTTTTGGTAAGGAAAAGATTACCTTTTCTCTGCCAGATGAACAAGTCGCAGGTGTACTGCTGTCTCATGCCCATGAATATAAAGCGCCGAAATCGGAAGCGGAATTGGTAGCCGACGCGTTGGCAAATCCAATTGGCAGCCCGAAATTAAGCGAGCTGGCCAAAGGCAAAAAGACGTGCACGATCATATCCAGCGACCATACGCGACCCGTCCCGAGCCATGTTATCATGCCGCAGCTGCTGGCTGAACTGCGGAAGGGGAATCCGGATATCGCCATTACGATACTGATTGCTACGGGGATGCATCGTCCTACGACGCATGAAGAGCTGGTAGCGAAATACGGCAAGGAAATTGCCGATCATGAAACATTCGTCATCCATGACAGCCGTAAGGATGAAGATATGGTCAGTATCGGCACCTTGCCGTCTGGCGGCGAATGCCTCATCAATAAAGCGGCGGCTCATACGGATTTGCTTATTGCTGAAGGATTTATTGAACCTCATTTCTTTGCCGGTATGTCAGGCGGCCGCAAATCCGTCCTTCCGGGCATTGCCAGCAAGATTACGGTACTGGCAAACCATTGCTCGGAATTTATCAACAGCCCCTATGCCCGCACGGGCGTATTGGAAGGCAACCCGATTCATCAGGACATGCTGTACGCTGCCAAAGCCGCTAAATTAGCCTTTATCTGCAACGTCGTAATCGACGCTGATAAGAAGGTCATTGCAGCCTTTGCCGGAGACAGTGAAAAGGCTCATTACGCCGGCGTTGACTTTGAAATGAAGCTTGCTGGCGTGAAACCTGTGCCGGCAGATATTGTCGTTACGACAAACGGCGGATATCCGCTGGATCAGAATATTTACCAGTCTGTCAAGGGCATGACTGCTGCGGAAGCGACATGCAAAGAAGGCGGTGTTATCATTGACGTATCGGCTTGCTCCGACGGCCATGGCGGCGAAGATTTTTACAACACGCTGAAGGATGCGGCGGACATACAGAAAGCGATGGATGACATCCTGGCCCGCGGCCGGAACGAAACGGTCTTTGACCAGTGGGAATCGCAGATTCTTCTGCGCATGCTGCTGAAATATACCATTATCATGGTAACGGAAGCGCCGAAAGACATGGTAGAAGCTATGCATATGAAATATGCCGCCAGCATTGATGAAGCGCTGGCTATGGCTAAGGCTATTGTCACTGCTAAAGGCGTATCAGAACCGAAAATTACAGTTATTCCCGACGGCGTATCGGTTATCGTTAAAGAATAATCAGATTGGCTGTCATGAGAGAGGCGCTCTTTTGAGGGCGCTTCTTTTCTGCGATTTTACTTGTATTGCCCATCCTTTTCGACTATAATGGAGCTGTTATGTTGTATCATGAGGAGGATGCATTGTGGACGCGTTAGAAGCGACGTTATTATTTGATTTCAGCATTGTGGCCCAGGTCATCTTGATCGACTTGGCCCTTGGCGGCGATAATTCCATCGTCATCGGCATGGCTGCGAAAAACCTGCCGCCCCATTTGCAGAAGAGGGCTATTATATACGGCACGATTGGGGCCATTGTCCTGCGGTTTACCTTGGCCTTTATTGTTTCCTGGCTCTTCCATATTCCCTTCTTGAAGACTGTCGGCGGCATACTGCTCATCGGCATCGGCATCAAGCTCATCGGAGCCCGCAATGAAGAGGAAGATGTGAAAGTCGAAGCGAAGGATTCTCTGTGGGCGGCGGTCCGGACGATTATTCTGGCCGATGCGCTCATGAGCTTGGACAACGTGTTGGGGATTGTTGGCGTTACGGGCAACCACTGGGGACTGCTCATCTTCGGGATGCTCATATCCGTGCCAATTATCATCTTTGGCAGCACCATCGTCGTCAAGGTCATGAACAAGTTCCCCATATTGATGTACATCGGCGGCGCGATTTTGGGCTGGGCTGCCGGCGGCATGCTGGCGACGGACCATTATCTGGCCGAATATGTCTCGTTTATTGCGGCGTATCCGTCGGAAGTCAAGGCGGCGCTGCTGGTCGTCACCTTAGCCGGAGGATTTATTTGGAAACACGTCCATAATCGGCAGGACGCAGCTGCCGCATAAGGCGACGGCAAAGGCCGTATCTGCGGACGTACTGTGCCGGGAGACAAACTGTAAAAAAAGTTTGCTCTTTCCGGCACATTTTTTATTTTTTTCCTTGACATTTCTCCTGGATGTGGTATTATATACAAGTCAGGTGACGGGGCGTAGCGCAGTTTGGTAGCGCGCTTGGTTCGGGACTAAGAGGTCGCAGGTTCAAATCCTGTCGCCCCGACCATATTTTACACATTGGATGCTGATCCCGAGAGCATCGGAAATTGAATAATGGAAAACAATGTGTAAGCCATGGAGAGCTGTCCGAGCGGCTGAAGGAGCATGATTGGAAATCATGTATAGGGCTAAAGCTCTATCGTGGGTTCAAATCCCACGCTCTCCGCCATAATGAAGAAAGAATCTGTTTCGGCAGGTTCTTTTTTTTGTACCTGATTTTTCTTGACAACAGCAGATAAACCTGCTATACTTATATTTGTTGAAAATAAAGCAGAAGCTATCCGCTTCTCACCTTACATGGCTTTCGTGTTACTAAGGTTTATGAGGAATCAGTCGAGCGGATAGTGTTATGCTGTCCGTTCTTTTTTTATGGAGGTGAAAGGCAATTAGTAAGGAATTGCGTATCAACGATCAGATTCGAGCCCGTGAAGTCCGCGTGGTCAGCGATACTAACGAACAGCTTGGTGTAATGTCTCTCCGTTCTGCCCGCCAGATTGCGGAAGAACGCCATATGGATTTAGTAGAAGTTGCACCGAATGGCAAACCGCCCGTATGCCGCATCATGAACTACGGCAAATATCGGTATGAACAGCAAAAACGGGAAAAAGAAGCCAAGAAGAAGCAGAAAGTATTAATCATGAAGGAAGTAAAATTACGTCCTAACATTGAAGATCATGATTTTTACGTCAAGATGAAGGCTGCGCAGCGTTTCTTGAGCGAAGGAAGCAAAGTAAAGGTTACCATCATGTTCCGTGGTCGGGAAATGAGCCATCCGGAGTTGGGCCGAGACCTGCTGATGCGTTTTGCTGATGAGCTCAAAGAAACCGCCCGCGTAGAAAAAGAACCTAAAATTGAAGGCAGAAACATGACGATGGTCATCGCTGCCGTTAAAGGGAAGTAAGAGGAGGATTTATATATTATGCCGAAATTAAAAACACGCCGTGCAGCGGCAAAACGTTTTACAACTACTGGTACTGGTAAATTCAAACGCATGAAACCGTATAAGAGCCACATTTTGGAATCCAAATCTCCGAAACGTAAACGTAACCTGAGAAAAGCTACGCTCGTTTCCAAGACGATGAACGAAGCAGTTCGCAAAATGTGCCCGTACATCTAATAGCAGCTTATATATTTAGTATAGATTTGGAGGAACTTAAGAATGGCTAGAATTAAAGTTGGCGTTACAGCACACGCTCGTCATAAAAAAATCTTAAAAATGGCTAAAGGCTACCGCGGTACCCGCAGCCGTCTGTTCAAAAAAGCTAATGAAAGCGTAATGAAAGCTCTGTTTTACGCTCGCCGCGACCGCCGCGCCAAGAAACGCGAATTCCGTAAATTGTGGATCGCCCGTATCAACGCAGCAGCCCGTGCTCAGGGCATGAGCTACAGCCGTTTCATCTGCGGCCTTACGAAAGCCGGCGTTATCGTCGACCGTAAGATGCTGGCTGACTTGGCTGTCAACGACGCAGCTGCCTTCGCTAAATTGGTAGACGTTGCCAAAGCGCAGTAATTACATATGCAACTTAAAACCGGAGACGTGAGTTTCCGGTTTTTTGCATATATGACAATTGCTGCAGCTATTCGTGCGCATTGACTGATTGTCGTCAATGCGGGCTTTATACTCATTGCTGATGTCGGGATGGGCGGAGACTATGGTAGAAGATACAGTTGTCAATAGAGTATATAAAACCAGGGCGCCGAATGATGATCGGTTCATTCGGCGCCCTGGTGCGTGTGGGAAAATATTTTGCATATTAATGCGATGTGGGGCGGCAGGACACGTTAGACGCATGGTGCCGTTTGTTCCAGGCCGCCAATACGGCTAAGGCGGAAATGCGATGAATAAAGGCAAAGCGAATATTCACTAAATTGACGAAACGGCCGACGAGCAGCATAGAAATAATCGTACCGACGCCAAGACCGACGAAATTGCCTATACCGGAAAAAGCAAAGGACATGGAGCAGGCAATCAGAAATAATGTGGTATCGAAGGCAATTTTTACGGTACCAAAGCGCCAGCGGAATGTCCCGGCAATCGCTTGTACCAAGCCTTCTCCGGGAACCATGAGCACATTAGGAGCCACTTCAATACAAATGCCGAATGCCAGGATTAGGCAGCCCGCTAAGAGTGCTGCTACCTTCAATATTAAGGATGTAGGTTCAATCCAGGATAACAGGAACATAAAAATGTCGATGCAGACGCTAAATAAGGCGACCACGCCGATTTGTAAGAACTGAATCGGGCGGAATCGTTTTCTCAGGATCAGTATTTGTGCGAGAATAAAAAACATATTCATAATAAAGGTAAACTGCCCGAAGGTTGGCGTGAAATGCAGACACAGGACATAAGGAACACTGGAAATGGGCGATGTCCCCAGGTCTGCCTTGGTGATTAGGGCTATGCCCAAGGCGTTGATGATAATGCCGAGGATAAAGTAAAGGTTGCGAAGAAGGAAAATTTTCATATATGTCATCTCGTTTTCTAGTATAGATATGCTGACGCGTCCTTTATTTTAAATGGGCGTCGAAAAAGTCAATGATGAGTTTCATGATTTCCGGCTGTATCCACAGTGCTCCGCCATGACCGGCTCCTTTAACGACATAGCGCTGGGCTTCGACGTTGTGCTGGGCCAAAGCGGCGCGAAGGATTTCCGTCTGGCTGGGCGAAACGACTGTGTCGGCGTCGCCGTGCATCAGGAGGAAGGGCGGCGTTTTGTCTGAAATATAGGAGATGGGGTTGGCTGCGGCGGCGCCTTCGGGATTGGCGTCTATGCCGCCGTCTTTACCGCCGAATACGGGAGAGCCGTTTATCCACAGGGCTTCCGTTGCGGCCGGTGAGCGGTGCAGTTCCTGTACATCTGGGCCGTAGTCGGCGCCGATGGCCGTCAAATCCGAGACGCCGTATAAATCGACGACGGCCTGTACGTCGCTGCTTTGCTCCAGGTTGTCGCCGGAATCAAATTGCCTCATGCCGCTTGTCGTGCCGGCAAAGGCCGCTAAGTACCCGCCGGCCGAACCGCCCATGACGCCGATGTGCTGCGAGTCAATATGGAACTGGTCTGCGTGGGCGCGTAAATACCGGATGGCTGATTTTGCGTCCTCCAGCGGAGCTGGAAAGGTCGACGCAGGCGCTACGCGATAGGTGATGCTGGCGACGACGTAGCCGTGCTCGGCCAGTTCGAGGCGCTGCTGGATGTAGCCGTCTTTATTGGCGTTGATAAAGCCGCCGCCGTTGATGTATACGATAGCCGGATAAGGACCCTCTCCGCAGGGGACGAGGAGATCCATCGTCATGGCTTTGCTGACGTAGCCGCGATCGGGCACCTGGGCATAGACGACGTTGGAAACAAGCTGTACCATTTCTTTGGTTGGACATATTTCCAGCGATTGGCTGGTACTGGAAGCGGACGCTGCGCCGCCGACAGAACAGAGAAACAGGCTTAGGGCGAGGGCTTGCGATATCGCTTTTATTTTCATGCGGAATGTTCCTTTCTTTTACCAGATAACAGATATAAGGTTTTAATTAAAACTAAATATATCATACAGAGCGGCTGTACAAATGTCAATATAAGCGTGCCGGGATGTCCATGTATATAAAAAATTGACGGAACGGCGACATCTATATTATGATTAAAAAAAATACATCTGAAGGAGTGAGACTATGAATAGCTTATTTCCCCATGCAGCGGCGCCTCTGGCCGTGGGAAGCAAGACAATGCCCAATCGTATTGTCATACCGCCGATGGCCGATATTATCCAAAAGGTTCCGGGAAATTACGTTACGGAGTATATGCTGCAGCGGTATCAAGCCTATACGGCCGGCAATCCCGGGATGATCGTCGTGGAAGGAAGCAACGTGACGGAAATGCGGGATGTGCGCGAAGCTATCGGGCTGTGGAAGGACGATTTCATTCCCCCTTTGCGGCGGCTTGCTGAGATAGTCAAGGCCGGCGGAGCCGTCGGTTTAATCCAGATTTCCAACGTCGGTTTGAAAGTGATGGACGAAAATTCCATTGCCGATATCAGCAGGGAACAATTTTTATCCTATAAAGAGGATTTTATCCGGGCGGCAGTCCGCTGTCGTGAAGCGGGCTTTGACGGTGTCGAATTACAAGGCGCTCATGGATACTATCTCTGCCAGGTTATCGAGACGAGCGCGCGCGATGACGAATACGGCGGTTCCTTTGAAAATCGTATCCGCCTGCTCGTCGAATTAGTTCAGGATATTAAAAAAGCCTGCGGATCGGACTTTATCGTGTCCGCCCGCATAGGCTATCCGACGATAGACGGATTGATTGACCTGGCGAAGGCTTTAGAAAGCGCCGGCGCAGATCTGCTGAGCATTTCTACGGGGACGAAAAATTACGATGTGTCCGACGATTTTCCCCTCGACAATAAGATATACGCCGCGTCGCGCGTTAAGCAAGCCGTGCAGATTCCGGTCCTGGCGGTGGGAAATATCAAGAGCGGCGAAGAATGCGAATTGATTCTGAAAAAAGGATACGCCGACTGCATTGCCGTAGGCCGGTGCCATTTAGCTGACCCGGCGTGGTCCGGAAAAATATTGGCGGGACAGGAACCGGAGCCCTGCCGGCGCTGCAAGCCGTGCCGCTGGTTTAAAGATAGTTCGCAATGCCCGGCCCGCAACGAGCGGGAGCACGCATAAATATGTAATACTGCACAAAAATAAGAGCCTCTATGGGGCTCTTATTTTTGTGTGGAAATGAAAGTTTTACGGCTGCAGCAGAAAGGCTTCCAGCGAATCGGGGACGTTGCCGGGGCTGCGGGTAATATAGTAGCTGTCGACCTTTGGCGGTGCAAAGTCGAGGAGCGGAATCGCCCGCAGCTTTCCCAGCAGCAAATCGTCTTCAATGAGGCTGCGGGGAAGGAACGTATACCCCAGCCCTTCGGCTACATATTGGGGCAGCTTGGTGCTGTTGTCGATTTCCATAGGGAAGCGGTGATACCGGGGAAACAAGTCCTGAATATACAGGCCGACTCCCTGCAGGGCGAAATTGCAGAATAAATAATTGATCTTTTGCAGGTCGCTTTTATAGATGCCGGAAGCGTATTCCTTATCGTCGGCCTGACAGACGAGGACCAGCGTGTCCGTGCGGTAGGGCTGGCATATATAGCCGTCGCGGAAGATGGCGCTGAATGAAAATACGGCGTCCAGCATACCGTCCTGCAATTTTTGCAGCATGTCGAGGGTATGGCTGATCGTCACGCCGAGGGATATGTCCGGGTTCGTATGCAAGTAGGCCCGGATTTTTTTCTGCAAATGACACTCATAAATCGTATTTGTCGTACCGATATTGATTTTTTTTGCATACGTAGGAGAGGCCTGCACATCTTGCAGTGCCGTCGTTTCCAATTCGATAAAACGCTGGGCGTATTCGAGAAATTTCAAGCCGGCCGGCGTCAGGTCGACTTGCTTGTGATTGCGGATAAACAAGGCGACGCCCAGTTCCGTTTCCAAGTCGCGGATGCGGTTAGTTACGGTCGATTGGGCGACGAAGAGCTGCTGCGCCGTCTTGGTAAAATTCTTTATTTCCGCTAAGGTGATAAAAGTGCGAAGTGTCGTAGTATCCATGAGGTAGTCCTTTGCTTTATAATTTGAAATGCGAATTGATTAAATTAGAATAATCTATTTTACAAATTGCCTATGGCTATTATATAATATTAGCCGTAAGGAAGCAATGAATTGAAAGTATGTTTCATTTATAATTTTACTATTATGTTGTATATATAAAATGGAGTTGAATGTAATGAACAAGAAAACAGTACCGTTTACGGAACAGCAGATTCGCGACATTATCGCTAAGTATCCTACACCCTTTCATATTTATGATGAAAAAGCCATTGTCGACAACGTGCGGAAGCTGATCAAGGCTTTTTCCTGGGCTCCGGATTTCAAGGAATATTTTGCAGTCAAGGCTACGCCGAATCCCTATCTCATGAGACTGCTTCAGGCCGAAGGCGTCGGCGCGGACTGCAGCTCCATGGCTGAATTGGTATTGTGCGAAAAGGTCGGCATTACAGGCCACGATATCGTATTTTCTTCCAATGATACGCCGTATGAAGAATACAAGAAAGCGATGGAATTAGGCGCTCTCATCAACTTGGACGATATTACGATGATTGAGTATTTGGAAACATACGGCCCGTTGCCGGAATGGATTTGTGCCCGTTACAATCCCGGTCCGCTGCTGAAAGAAGGCAACGCCATCATCGGTACGCCGGAAGAAGCAAAATACGGCATGACGCGCGAACAGATTTTTGAGGCCTTCCGTATTCTGAAAGAAAAAGGCGTTAAGCATTTTGGCCTCCATACGATGGTCGTTTCCAATGAATTGAACGTCAACGGCTTAATCAACACAGCTAAAATGATGTTTGAATTGGCTGTAGACGTACAGAAGAACGTCGGCATCGACATCGAATTTCTCGATTTCGGCGGCGGCATTGGATTGCCCTACAAACCGGAACAGTCCTTCATCGATTATGATGAACTCAGCAAGGGCATTCAGGCTCATTACGAAGAAATCATGGTTCCGGCCGGTCTCGGCAATATCCGCATGTCTTTTGAATGCGGCCGCGCCATTACAGGTCCTTACGGTTATCTCGTCACGACGGCGATTCACCATAAACATATCTGGAAGGAATACATTGGCGTCGACGCCTGCATGGCTAACCTCATGCGTCCCGGCATGTACGGTTCGTATCACCATATCACTGTCATGGGCAAGGAAAACGCGCCGAAGGATCATATCTATGACGTATCGGGATCGCTCTGCGAAAACTGCGATAAATTTGCTATCGACCGGGCCCTTCCGGAAATTAACGACGGCGACGTCCTCGTCATTCACGATACAGGCGCTCACGGCCATTCCATGGGCTTTAATTACAACGGCAAGCTTCGTTCGGCAGAACTGCTCCTCCATGCCGACGGCAGCGTAACGCAGATTCGTCGTGCCGAAACGCTGGATGATTTGTTTGCTACATTAGACTTCTCCAATTTATAATAGGATCTGCTAAGGGCAGTCAAGACCTCGATTTGCGTCGGGGTCTTTTTTTTGTTTGCCTTTATGATTCGTCGCAGCGGCGGAGCAGCCTTTCAGGAGCGAACTGGCGATGCAATAGTATTTAAATTTTATCTGATATACCCTATAATATAAGTATTGATTCCCGGAAAAGAGTGCAAAAACAACATGGAGACTGCAAGGAGAGATGAGCGTATGATTCCTGCATACGATGTGTTAACTGGATTTCAAATTATTATGGCTGGTATCCTTTTTACCTATGCCTGCTATTTTCAAAGACCGAGGAACTGTATGCCCTTTGTCATCGTCATACCCTATATCGTGTTTTTATTGTGGGGGATTGGCATTATATATTATTTTGCCGTATTTTTTGCATTGGCCGTGCTATGGTTTCTGCTAGGAGGCTTGTTCGGCGCTGGGATTTCCGTATATTTTCGCCGGCGTTTTCCCCTAATGCAGGTGTTGGAAGACGGGTATATGATCCAATGTCCGCCGCTGCTGTTGGCGCCGGTTATATTGGTCGCCGCAGTGCTTCTGTTCGGCGGGATTCAGTTTGCAGCCTATGTATTTCCTTTTTTTAGCCAGTCATGGATATTCAATGAAATGATCGGCTTTATTCCGGGAATTTTTTTAGGTTTTTTATGGGGAAGAATTATTTGTATGCTCATCAGGGCGCAAAGCAATAGGGAGCATCGGAAAAGATAAGGAGGCGCGGCGCGTGGATAGTGCAGAAAGAAGAAAGCGCATCGTTCAGATTTTGACAAATGCGAAAGGTGCCGTTACGGGAACGGAGCTTTCGCAGCAGTGTGATGTCAGCCGGCAGATCATCGTCGGCGACGTGGCTATATTGCGGGCAGAAGGCCTGGGCATCGTATCGACGCCGCGGGGCTATCAGCTGATTGGCGATATTCTCCCGGGGGTACAGCATGTATTTGTATGCTGTCATGACATGGAATTGATGCAGGCGGAATTAGAGGCTATTGTGGATAACGGCGGTGTCGTTCATAATGTCGTCATTGAACACGAAGTGTACGGCAATCTGGAAGGTACGCTGAATCTCCGCTCGCGCCGCGACGTCAAACAATATGTCAAAAAGATGAAAGACTCGCAGGCAGAACTCCTAAGCCGGATCAGCGGCGGCATACATACGCATTTGGTGACGGCGGCTTGCCAGGAAGACATAGACGCCATTCAGGAAGCATTAGAATCGCTGGGCGTTTTATATACATAAAGAGATACCGTAAATTAAGCACGTATATACGGTGGCTGCGGCACTGGAAGTCAAATTTGGTAAGGTACAGACGATTGCCGGTTCTGCATATTTGTGAAAAAGGTATTGACAAGAGACTAAAAAGGGGATATACTAAACAAGCTGTTGCGGCAGGACGCCGCGGCAGGCCGGATAGCCGGTTCGCTTGAAAAGAACTTCAAAAAAAGTGCTTGACAAGGCCGGGCGAGTCTGGTAAGATGTATAAGTCGTCGCGAGACGGCATGGCCTTTGAAAACTGAACAATGTGATACGAAACAATACGCCAGAGTGCGAGGTCTTAGCAATAAGATTTCAAAACAGGTAATACCAATAATAAG
>NZ_JAOQKD010000030.1:552-19596 GCF_025567065.1 Megasphaera stantonii | reverse complement strand
AATGGAAGCATAGCTTCCCTGATTGTCCAGGTATTCTGATACCAGTTGCTTCTTAAATTCGTAACTGTATTTCGCCATAAAAAAACTGACCTCCCATCGTTAGATTTTTGGTCTAACTTTTGGGGGTCAGTTCAATCGTCGGCAGGTTTTGTCCGTTTTTATTATATGGAGTTACTTGCTTTCAAAGAAGGCTTTGTAGGCTAAATAGGCGCAGTAGGCGTCGGCTTTGGCTACGATTTCCAGCGGCGCGTGCATGCTGTGCATGGCGACGCCGCAGTCGACGACGTCGCAGCCCCAGTTGGCCATGATATAGGCGATGGTGCCGCCGCCGCCCTGGTCGACCTTGCCCAGCTCGCCGACCTGCCAGGGGACGTTGGCGTCATTGAAGATGCGGCGTACCTTGGCCAAAAATTCGGCGTTGGCGTCGTTGCTGCCTGCCTTGCCGCGGGCGCCTGTGTACTTGCACAGGCAGATGCCATAGCCTAATTTGGCCGAGTTGGTTTCTTCGTAGGCTTCGGGGAAGATCGGGTCGAAGGCTGCCGCTACGTCGGCCGACAGGACTTCGCTGCTGCGCAGGGCCCGGCGCAGGTACAGCTCTTCCGTGCGGCCCTGCAGGGCCAGCATTTCCGCCGTAAAGTCGAGGAAGTACGACGAGTGGACGCCCGTGTTGCCGACGGAGCCGATTTCTTCCTTGTCGGCAAAGAGGGCGACCTGGGTCTTCGCGCAGGGAGCGGCGCTGAGGATCGCCGCCAGGTTGCCGTAAGAGCATACGCGGTCATCGTGGCCGTGGGACATGAGGAGCGACCGGTCCAAGCCGACTTCGCGGCTCTTCTGAGCCGGAATGATTTCCAGTTCCGCGCTGGTGAAGTCTTCTTCCGTAATGCCGTATTTTTCCCGCAGCAATTCCAAAATCTGAGGCTTCGTCTTTTCTTCTTCGCTGTACGTGCCGACGAGAGGCATGAGCATTTCGCCCGTAATGGCTTCGCCCAGCTTCTTGGCGGCCTGGTCCTTGCCGAGGTGCGGCAGGAGGTCGTTGATGAAAAATACGGGATCGTCCGGGTCTTCGCCTATGGAAATGTCGATTTGACGGCCGTCGGCAGTGTAGACGACGCCGACGAGGGACAGGGGCATGCAGACCCACTGGTATTTCAGGACGCCGCCGTAGTAGTGCGTTTTGAAGTAGACGATTTTATTTTTTTCTACGACGGGCATGGCTTTCAAGTCCAAGCGGGGGCAGTCGATGTGGGAGCCGACGATTTTCATGCCTTGTTCCAGCGGCTCGGAGCCGACGACGGCGAGGATGACCGACTTGCCTTTCTGGTTCCAATATACTTTGTCGCCGGCCTTCAGGGCCGTGTATTCCGACAAGGGCTTGAATCCTGCGTCCTCGGCCTGGCGGATGATTTCTCTGGCGGCGAGCCGTTCCGTCCTGGCCGTGTCCAGAAAACGGCGGTACGCCGCGCTGTATTCTTCCATGCGACGCCGTTCTTCCGAGGAAAAACGGGCCCATGCGCTTTGTTCCATATCAAATGCTTTCATGTGCATCCTCCTTTGAGATAAAATATCATCTTACATTATAATCCGTATCGCCATAAATGGAAAGACCGGCCAGGGCATATAGAGAGATTTGCAGAAATGGAGAAAATTTCTTTGTATTTTTACACATTTTATAGTATAATAAAACACAATTTATGAATGCCTGAACGCGACATATGACGTATGCAGGCTGGGGTAGTTTAGGTTGCGAGGGGGAATCGCCATGATTAACCAGAATAGAATTAAGGAATTAGTCAAACAATGTACGGAAGATATGCGCTGTGCGCGCCGGAAGCTTCACGCATATCCGGAAATTTCCAATGAAGAGGAACGCACGGCGGCCTATATGGCGAAGACGCTGCGCAGCTTCGGCGTAGACGTACAGGAAGGCGTCGCCGGCGGCCATGGTGTCGTCGGTACGCTGACCGGGAAGCGGCCTGGGCCGACTATTGCCCTGCGGGCCGATATGGACGCCTTATCCATTACAGAACAGACCGGCCTGCTTTTTGCGTCTCAGTGCGAGGGAAAGATGCATGCCTGCGGCCATGACGGCCATATGGCGATCTTGCTGGGGGCGGCAAAGGTTCTCAGCGAATTGAGGGACGAGCTGGCCGGGACAGTCGTGTTTATCTGCCAGCCGGCAGAGGAAAAATCGCCTCGCGGCGGCGCGAAGGGGCTGGTCGAAGCGGGCGTGCTCGACGGCGTTGACGCCATATACGGCCTTCACGTATGGCCGACGCTGCCGACGGGAACGATTGGCGTCAAGGCCGGTCCGATGATGGCCGCCTCAGACCATATCCGCATCGTCATCCGGGGGAAATCCAGTCATGCGGCCATGCCTCATAAGGGCGTCGACGCGATCGTCGCGGCGGGGCAGTTTATCACGGCGGCCCAAGATATTATCAGCCGGCAGATTAACCCGCTGTATCCGGCAGTGCTGACCTTCGGCCGCATCAGCGGCGGCACGCGCTACAATATCGTCGCCGGCGAAGTAGAGCTGGAAGGGACGTGCCGGACCTATCATGCAGAAGCTCAGGACATGGTCGAAGCGCAGTTGGGCAACATGCTCCGGGGACTGGATACGATGTACGGCACGGAGAGCGAGCTGCATTACGAGCGGGGATATGCCGCCGTAGTCAATTCGCAGCGGCAGGCTGATTTCGTCGCGTCCGTCGCGGCGGACTGCTTTGGCCGGGATGCCCTGGCCGACGTGCAGGAACCGGCCATGACGGCGGAAGATTTTTCCGGCTACTTGCAGGCCTGCGACGGCGCCTTCTTCTGGCTCGGCGCGACGAAGGCCGGCGATGCGGTATATCCCCTGCATAACTCGCGTTTCGCCGTAGATGAAGACTGCCTGCCTATCGGCGCGGAACTCATGGCATCTCTGGTGTGCCGGGCTATGGAGAACCAATAGTCTTGCAAATTTCGCAAATAAGTTAGAAAAAATTATAATATAAAAAAGGAAAATCGCCTCTATGTCACGAATCCTATAAGTAACGTGATTCATAGGAGGCGATTTATGTATGAAAGAATATACCAGTGAACAAATTCGCAACGTAGCTGTGCTCTCCCATGACGGCGCCGGCAAGACGGCCGTCGTCGAATCGTTGCTCCTGGCCTGCGGCGCCGTCGACGCCGTCGGCGTAGGCAAGGACAACAAGCACATCATGGACTTTGAACCGGAAGAAATCAAACGCAACGTTACGATTCAGCTCGGTATAGCTCCCTGCGAATGGGAAGGCTACAAGATGAACTTCATCGACACGCCGGGCTATTCGGAATTCTGCGGCGAAGTACGGGCCGCCCTGCGGGCCTGCGACGGCATTTTGCTCGTCGTATCGGCCGAATCGGGCGTAGAAATGGATACGGAACGGGCCTGGGACTACGGCGTAGAATTGAAGCTGCCCCGCATGTTCTATGTCAATAAGATGGACGTGGAACACGCCGATTTCTTCGGCTGCCTGGAAAAGATGCGCGCCGTCTTCGGCAAATCCATCATGCCCCTGCAGATTCCTATCGGCGAAGGCAAGGATTTCCGCGGCATCATCGACGTGTGCAAGATGGTAGCCTGGGAATGGAAAAACGGGAAATGCGAAGAAATCAAGGTTCCGCCCGAATATATGCCGAAAGCACGCGAAGTACGGGAAATGTGCATGGAAGCCGCCGCTGAAGGCGACGACGAACTGCTGGAAAAATACCTCGAAGGCGAAGAGCTTACGCTGGAAGAACTGCGCAAGGGCCTTCGTCAGGGCATGCTGACCGGCCGGGTCTGCCCGGTCATGTGCGGCAGCGCCAACTCCCATATCGGCACGGCCGAACTGCTTCGCCGCATTATTACTTACATGCCGGCTGCTTCGCAGAAGGTCATGATGGGCGAAGACAAGAAGACGGGCGAACCCGTCGTCGTGTATCCGAATAAACCCTTTACGGGCTTCATATTCAAGACGCTCATCGATCCCTTCGCCGGCAAGCTGAGCTACGTCCGCGTCTTCTCCGGCACCCTCAAGGAAGGGGACAAGCTGTACAACGCTACGCAGGACAAGGATGAAAAATTAGGCAAGCTCTTTACTCTGGTCGGCAAGGAACAGATTCCCGTTACGGAAGCCGTCGCCGGAGATATCGTCGTATTGCCGAAGCTGCAGTACGCCCGCACAGGCGATACCTTCGCCCTGCCCGAATCGCCCGTCGTATACGATCAAGTCCGCTTCCCCAATCCGCTCCATACGGTAGCGATGGTTCCGGAAAAGAAAGGCGACGAAGAAAAGCTGATGAACGCCCTGCTGCGCATCAGTGAAGAAGACCCGACCTGCAAGGTCGAAAAGAGCGTAGAAGGCAAGCAGCTCATCGTCCGCTGCATGGGCGACGTCCACCTCGACCATATCATGACCAAGATGGAACGGAAATACGGCATTAAAGGCGTGCTGCAGGATGTCTATATTCCGTATCGCGAAACGATCAAGGGCAAGGCTACGGCCGAAGGCAAGCACAAGAAACAGAGCGGCGGCCATGGACAGTACGGCCACGTCATCTTGGATATCGAACCCCTTACGAACGGCGAATCCTTCGAATTTGTCGACGACATCTTCGGCGGCGCCGTACCAAAACAATATATTCCGGCCGTTGAAAAGGGCGTAAAGGAAACGCTGGAAAAGGGCCTCATCGCCGGCTATCCCATGATCAACATCAAGGTTACTCTGAAAGACGGCTCGTACCACTCCGTCGATTCGTCGGAAATGGCCTTTAAGGTAGCGGCAGCCCTGGCGCTGAAGAAAGGCGTTCCCGAAGCCAATCCGGTACTGCTGGAACCGGTCTACAACGTAGACGTCGTCGTTCCGGAAGAATACATGGGCGACATCATGGGCGACTTCAGCAGCCGCCGCGGCCGCATCCTCGGGATGGAACATCACCGCAACCGCAAGGGCATCATCGTCGTCAAGGCGCAGGTTCCCCTGTCGGAAATGAAAGGCTACGTCACGGTTCTTCGCTCCATGACGCAGGGCAAAGGTACGTTCAACATGGAATTCTTCGCTTATGAAGAAGTTCCTAAAAAGCTGATGGACGAAATCATTGCCAAGGCGCAGGAAGCGAAAAAAGAATAAATCCCTCCTCACGGGCCCTTGCGCGCAGCTGTGCGCAAGGGTCTTTCTAATAGTTCGATACCCAAGCTATGCGATTTATATATTGAAAAGTTGAAAAAATTTCTTGTATAAAACCGTTAAACGTTCTATAATTATTATGTGAAATACAGAACTTATTAACAAGCGCTTAGAAAGGTATGGTGAGTACAATGTCCCAGTGGACAGATATGTACCGGCAGAAACTGACGACGCCGGAAGAAGCAGTAAAACTCGTTAAATCAGGCGATTGGGTAGATTACGGCATGGCTACGTCCCAGCCTATTTTGCTGGATAAGGCCCTGGCCGGCCGCAAGGAAGAATTGAAGGACGTCAAAGTACGTATGTCCTTTACCTTTGCGCCGCGCGAAATTATTTCCGTCGACCCGAACCGCGAAACCTTCACGGCTATGAACTGGCATATGAGCGGCTATGACCGCAAGATGTGCGCCCAGGGGCTGATGAACTTCATCCCCATGTGCTACCGCAACGAACCGTCGATGTACCGCGATATCCTCGACGTAGACGTAGCGATGATTACGGTCGCTCCCATGGATAAACACGGCTTCTTTAACTTCGGCCTGAACATTTCCGCCAACGAAGCCATTACGAAAAAAGCGAAAAAGGTCATCGTAGAAGTCAACGAAGCGATGCCCCGCGCTCTCGGCGGACGAGGCGAACAGATCCATATTTCCGACGTAGCGGCCATCGTCGAAGCCGGCACCATTCCCATGCCGACCATTCCCTTTAAAACGGGCGACGAAATCGATACGAAGATCGCTGAAATGATTGTGAAAGAAATCCCGAACGGCGCGACCCTGCAGCTCGGCGTCGGCGGCTTGCCGAATACGGTAGGCGCTATGATCGCCGAATCGGATTTGAAGGATCTGGGCATGCATACGGAAATGCTCGTCGACGCCTTCTACCTGATGTACAAAGAAGGCCGCCTGACGAATAAATTGAAGGCTGTAGACCGCGACAAGGCTTCCTGGGCCTTCGCCCTCGGCTCGCAGGAAATGTACGACTGGATTGACGACAACCCGTTCCTCGCCGCATATCCCGTCGACTATGTAAACGATCCCTTCGTCATCGCTCAGCTCGACAACTTCATTTCCATCAACAACTGCGTGGACATTGACCTGTTCGGCCAGATTTCCTCCGAATCGTCGGGCACGCATCACATCAGCGGCAGCGGCGGACAGCTGGACTTCACCGACGGCGCCTACCGTTCCCGCGGCGGCAAGAGCATCATCGCCCTGCGCTCGACCTTCCACAATAAGAAGACGGGCAAAGACGAATCGCGCATCAAACCGACGCTCCTGCCCGGCACGATCGTCACGGACCCGCGCTCTCAGGTCAACTGGGTAGCTACGGAATACGGCATGGTCAACCTCATGGGCTCGTCCACATGGGAACGTGCCGAAAAGCTGATCAGCATCGCTCATCCCGATTTCCGGGAAGACCTGATTAAGGCAGCCGACGACATGAAGATTTGGCGTTACAGCAACAAACGGTAAAAGGATAGCATCTCCTTTATACAGCGTAAAAGCTCCTGTTGCGAGTTATGGACTCTCCATCTCTCGCGGCGGGGGCTTTTTTTGACGGCAGACGCGAAGTTAAGGGGAAATCGTGGATTTTATTTGAAATGTTTTGGTATAATTAAATATATACTTGATTTGGTAAAAGGAGGTCTTGGTAGGGGATACAACTTTACGGAAGAACAATTGGCTGTACGGGATTTGGTTCGCTCCTTCGCTCAAAAGGAAGTCGCGCCGCTGAGCCGGCAGATGGACGAAACGGGATGGAATCCGGAATTGTACAAGAAGTACATCGCCACGGGACTGCACGCGACGCCCGTTCCCGAAGCCTATGGCGGCGCCGGACTGGGCGACGTGGAATGCGCCGTCATTACGCACGAATTGGCCCGGGCCGACGCTGGATTTGCCATGTCCATGGAAATCAGCTGGGTCTGCGCCGATATGATTCGCCTCCACGGCAGCGACGAGCAGAAAGAGAAATACCTGACGGCCGTCGCTGACGGAAAATTATTTGCCTTTGCCCTGACGGAACCTGATTCGGGCTCTGACGCGGCGGGCATGCGGACCCGGGCTAAAAAGCAGGCCGACGGCTCGTACGTCGTCAAGGGCTCCAAGGCCTGGATTACCAACGCCGGCATTGCCGACTACTATGTCGTCATGGCCATTACCGACCCGGACAAGGGCGCCAAGGGCATCTCGGCCTTCCTAGTTGACGCCGGCACGCCGGGGTTGATCGTCGATAAGGAAGAGGACAAGATGGGCATGCGCAGCTCCGACACGCACGGCCTTACCTTTGACGACATGAAGCTGCCTGCCGACGCCCTCCTCGGCGAAGAAGGCAAGGGCTTCGTCTACGCCATGGAAGGGCTGGACGGCGGCCGCATCAGCTGCGCCGCTATTTCTACGGGCATTGCCGAGCACGCCATGCAGATTGCCAAGGAATACTCCCTGCAGCGCACGGCCTTTGGCAAGCCTATCGCCAAGTTCCAGGGCGTTTCTTTTAAGCTGGCGAATATGTCCATGTATATCGACGCCATGAACCTGATGCTCTACGACGCGGCGGCCTTAAAGGCCACGGGAGCGCGCTGCTCGAAATTGGCGGCTGAAGCCAAGCTGCTGGCCTCTACCCACGCCACGCAGATCTGCCTCGACGCGATTCAGATCCTGGGCGGCAACGGCTACAGCAAGGAATACAACGTAGAACGTCTCCTGCGGGACAATAAGCTCATGGAAATCGGCGAAGGAACTAATGAAATCCTGCGGGTCGTCATCGGCAGCGCCGTGCTGGCAGAAAAATAACCTGCGTCATTTCGTTATCGTCATAAGCAAGAAAGCGTATCCGGCCAATCGGCGCGGATACGCTTTTTATTTGAATGGCAGATACCCCAGGGACACGAGGAGGTAAAATGCCGGGTATAAGATGAGAATATATAAAATCGTCGTCGTAATGAACGGGGCCATTGACAGGTTGACGTTCAAATCGTAGAGCCGCGCCGTCACCAAGGCGTTGATGGCACAGGGCGTAGCCATCATGATGAGCAGCGAGCCCAGCAGCACCGGGTCGGACGTAAACTGCAGAGCCAGCACGTACGACGCAGCCGGCGTCAGGATCATCTTGATGGGGATGAGGTCGAGGGTCGGCTTGCAGTATACCTTGAGATGAGAAAAATCGATGAGGTAGCCGATAGGAAGCAGGGCCGCCCAAGCGTTGACATGGACCAGTCCCTGAAAGATCTGCCCCAGCACGGCCGGCCTCGGCACGCCTGTGACGTACAGCAGGATGCCGACGATGATGGCGAGAATAGAAAGCTGGTTCCAGTTGATGAAGATGTTTTTCCAGTTGGCCTTAAAGAAGGCCGGGATATTCGTCGTCTGCCCGCTGTTGTGATAATAGTAGCCCATGGGGAAGAGGACAAAGAACATGACCAGCCCCTGGAATACCCCGATGATCTGCGAGTAGGCAAAGGCGACTTCGCCGTACAGCAGGTAGCCGCCCAGGCCGCCCAGGGCCGTCGTATTGGAGGGCATCGCCGAAATGAGATAGCTGCCCTTGTCTATCTTGTCGGTAAACCGCCGCTGCCGGTGGAGCAGGAAGATGATAGCTAGGGGGAAGAAGGCGTTGAAAAACGCGAAGAAGGGCAGCGATAACAGGTCAGGCTTCAGCGGCAGGACCCACATGCTGAGCAGGGCCAGGACGGACATGACGCAGATGATGTTGAAGCGGATGAGAAAATTGCACTGGGACGGCGACATGAGACGCCGCTGCTTTAAGGCGTAGCCTACGGCCAGTGGCAGGACGATGTCGAGAAAAATATAGAGAATGCGAGAGCTTGCTTCGCCCAAATAAAATCCCTTTCTTTCTGCAATGATTATTTTCGGATGGCGGCGCGGAAGGCGTCGGCCAAGGAGAAGGTCAGCGGTTCCGCAGGCTTGGTCGCGTCGATAATCGGCTGCATGATGTCGCGGAATTCGTCCTTCTTCTTGGACAGGACGTACAGCTTCGACGTGTTGCGGGCGTCCCACAGGGCGTCGTGCATCTGGCCGTCGAAGGTTTCTCCCAGGGTGCTGACGGCCTTATCCAGGGAAATGACGTTGTCCAGCCCCAGCAGGTTGCAGTAAATCTGCTGGAAGTTCTGCCAGTGGTCGAGCATCCAGCGGATGTCCTCGTCGGCCATGTCCAGCTTTTTCAGCCGCATTTCGCAGGTCAGCTGCCGCCAGTCGTTTTCGCTCCAGGCGTACATTTCGTAGTCGTTGCCGTTCGAGTCGCGGCACCAGCTGAGGAAATGGGCAAAGGCCTGGCTGAAATGGGGCGCGTCGGCGAGCATGTCCATGGTGATGCCCGTCAGCTCCTGACAGGTGGCGTTCATTTCCGTGGCGTATTCCGGCCGGACGTATTCTTTATACGACCCTATTTCTTCGCCGTCCTCGTTGATCTTGACGGCGCCTATTTCGATGATTTCTCCCTTGCAGATGCGGCGCGCTTCCTTCTGGCTCCGTCCGATAGGGTTCATTTCAAAGTCTACGAATACTGCGTTCATGTATCAAAGCTCCTTTCTAACCTTTTCAAACTGCTTTCTGCAATATTCATAGCACCCATTATAACACAAGACAGGCCATAAAACCTATAGAAAATATGGCCTGTCTCTATGCATTCATATAGAGTCAGCGAAAGACGACTTGGACGAGGAACATGTAAAAAGCCGTGCCACCGCCGATGCTGAGAAACATGCTGTGCCGCCATTTATGAAGAAGAACGATGAGCGCAATGGCGATGAGTTCCGGCAGGGCATGATAGGACGTAAACACGGCGTCCTTCAGGCAATAGACGACGAGCAGGCCAACTGCTGCCGGAGGCAGTACCGTGCCCAGATAGGAAATGAAGGCCGGCGGATTGCCTTTGGAAAAGATAAGGAAAGGAAGAAACCTGGTAAGCATTGTCCCCAAGGCGATAGCGCCAATGGTCAGCAGCATTTCAAAAGGTGTCATAATCATAAGGGGTCCTCCTTAGTCAGATATACATTCTTTTTCCACAACAAAATTCCAGTAATGAGTATCATAGCCGGGATAACGAATTGGCTGCTGCCGAATATTGCCAGCGCCAGCAGCGTGCAGGCAATACCGGTTATGGCTGAGCGCCGCGCACTTTTGTGTTCCCACTGTCCAAGGAACAAGACGACGAATAAAGCGGTCATGACGAAATCAATGCCTGTCGTATCGAAGCGGATATATGCTCCCAGTACAGCCCCTAAAACTGTGCTGACAATCCAATATAGGTGAATCAGGAGGGTGACGAAGAATCGGAACCAGTTTTTGTCTACGCCGGCCGGCGGTTCGACGGTGCAGTTGATAGAGAAAGCTTCATCGCCGAGGCCAAAGAGAAGATACGGTTTTTTCCATCCCGTGCCCTTGTATTTTTCCAACATAGAAATGCCGTAAAACAAATGGCGGGCATTGACCATGAGAGTCATCAGAAAAGCATACAGCGGGTGAAATGCTGACAGCAGAAGCGACACTGCGACAAACTGCATCGCGCCGGCAAAGATGACGATGCTCATGATGATTGGATAAAAGATGGAAAAGCCTTTGCTGGCCATAAGGAAGCCGTAGGAGAGTCCGATAAACAGGAATCCTATGAAAATCGGCAGCGTATAAGGCAGGGCAGCCTGAAAGGCCTTGCGTTTCATGAAGATCAACTCCTTAGTACACCACTGGCAGAGAGCGGGCATGTATATGGTATCTATTCATATAGTACCGAACGTTTTTTATATCGTCAACCAAGACAGAGGCAGATTTTCTGCGGCAGCTGTATTAGTATTGACAAGAGGCGAATTTCAGGTATACTTATATTAATTTTATAAATAAAGTCTATGAACGAAACGAGTACATATGCAGCGACAGGAGCAGCGAGCCGATGGCAGTGGGAGTTCGGCCCAGATCAGCCTATGGAATGGATTCGGGAGACGCGGCCTGAACGGCGACTAGTAGGGCCTGCCGGTGTATTTCCACCGATATCAAAGAAGCGTGTATCGCATAGGCCGTACATGTAGAGCTGGGCTGGAGACAGCCAATTTGGGTGGCACCGCGGAAACAGTAACATAAGCTTTTCGTCCCTGAACACAAGGGGATGAAAGGCTTTTTTTGTGCATATATAGGAGGAGACCGAATGCTGGAGTTTAAGGATGTCTGTTTTAATTATGGAAACGGCGTGCCCGTATTAGAACATATTAATATACGAATCGGTCCGGGCGAGTTCATCGGCCTGGGCGGCCGCAACGGCTGCGGCAAGACGACGGTGACGCGCCTGCTCATGGGATTGGAAAAGCCCGTATCGGGAGAAATCCTTCATGACGGCAAGGTCATCAACGACGACGATGCGTCGGCCCGCAGCCATTACATCGGCTACGTATTTCAGCGGCCTGAACGGCAGATGTTCCGTTCGACCGTTGAGGATGAAGTAGCTTACGGCCCGCAGCAGCTGGGCATGAGCCGGGACGAGGCGGCTGCAGCCGTCGCCGAGGCGTTGGCCATGACGGGCCTGTCCCATTTGGCCAAGGCCTATCCGCCGAACCTCAACCGCGGCGAAAAGCAGCGCGTAGCCATCGCCTCGGCCATTGCCATGCACACGAGCTGCATCATATTGGACGAACCGACGAGCGGGCAGGACAGCGCCGATAAGAAAATGCTCATGGAGCTGCTGACCGATTTGAATAAAAAGGGCATGACCATCCTCATCATTTCTCATGACATGGATATATTCGCCCAATACTGCCAGCGGGTTATCGTCATCGGCAACCATACGAAGGCCTTCGACGGCACGCCGCAGGAGCTGTTTACGCAGCGCGAAGACCTGTATGATTTGGGCCTGAGCCGGCCCGAGTCGGTGGCCCTGTCCATGGCCGTGCCGGGCATGAAATACTGCCGGTCGATGCAGGAATTTACGGAAGAAATGCTGCGGCGTATAGGAGGGAACCGATGATGAAGCGATTTGTACCGATTACGAAATTAATTGGCACCTTTGCCTTTTCCTTTTGGGCCTTGGTCATCAACACGACGGCCCCTCTTGTCGTCCTCGTGGCGGCGGAGCTGTTGCTGCTGGCGATGTGCGGCAGCCTGAGCCGCAATCTCAAGGCCGTATGCAGCCTGGCCGTCTTCGCCGTCTTTCTCGGGCTGGTCCAGCTCGTCGGCGGCGGTTCCCTCGAATCGGCGTATATCACAGGCCTGCGCATGATGGCCATGACCGTCGTATTCATCATCTTGCTGACGACGACGCGGCTGCAGGATTTGACGGCGGCTCTGGTCAAGCAGGTAAAAATTCCCTATGAATACGCCTTTATGTTTACGGCGGCCCTGCGCTTTGTCCCCGATTTTATCGCCGAAAGCAAGGCCGTTCAGGAGGCTCAGGCCTGCCGCGGCCTGTCTACGAAGGGCAACGTCGTCAAGAAGATGATCCACTATATGAGCGTCATCCAGCCGCTCATGCTCAAGTCCCTGGGACGGTCGGAAACGATGGCTTTAAGCCTGGAGCTGCGCGGCTTCGGCAGCAGCGAGCACAGCTTTATGAGCAACGTCCGGCCTAAGGGAAGGGATTACGCCGTCATGGCCGTCATGGCGGCGGTCAGCTGCGTTGTCGTGTACATGCGGCTTCATGGATTGGTATAAGGAGGAACAGGTATGAAACAAGTAGAAGATATTGCCGCGTTGGAATTTCACCACCGCCAGGGCGGACAGTTCCGCTGGATTACCATTACGACGCTCATGCTGGCCATCGGCACGATACTTCATCTCGTATCGCCCAGCGTCGGCGGCATTACGCCGAACTGGACGATCGCCACGTACTGCGTCGCCATCTGCCTGACCAAGCCCTCGTACCGGCAGGCCGTGGGCATCGGCCTCGTCGCCGCCCTAGTCAACGTGCTGACGTCGAAATCGGGATTTCCCTACGGCAACCTCATCAGCGAGCCCATGGGCGCTCTGACCTGTACGTTTATCGTAAAGAATCTGTCGTTTGTAAAAATCAAAGGCCACTCGTGCCTTCCCGTGCTGACCGGCTTTGCCGCGACCTGTATGAGCGGCGGCATCTTCGTCACCATTTTGAAGATCGTCATGGGCCTGCCGAACAGCGTCTATTTCGCCGGCATGCTGCCCCTGGTCGTGGTCATCGGCCTCTTGAACGCCGTCGTCACGCCGGTCATGTATTTCCCGGCCCTGCGGCTGTTCGTGGCCCGGGGCATCCTCGATTCGCTGGAAGAGCAGGAAGTGGCTTCAGACCACAGCATGTACGACTTAAAGCCCTCTCAGGAGGGGCTCATTTCCATCGAGCATCTGACATACATCTACAATAAGCGGAAGCAGCCCGTCCTGGACGACGTTTCCATGGTGCTGCACAAGGGCGACTTCCTCGTCGTGACCGGCGAGAGCGGCAGCGGCAAGAGCTCCCTGTGCATGGCCATGACCGGCGCCATTCCCCATTATTTCGGCGGCGTCATGAAGGGAATGGTATACGTCGACGGCAAGGCTACGACCCAGACGACGATTTCCGATCTGGCCGGCCGCGTCGGCGCGATGCTTGACGATTACGACAGCCAGCTCGTCGCCATGACCGTAGAAGAAGAAATCGCCTTCAGCCTGGAAAATAAAGGCGTCGCGCCGGAAAAAATCGAAGCGGCCATTACGGAAGCCCTGGAAAAGGTCGGCATGACGCCGTACCGCCATCGTCCGCTCAGCAATTTGTCCGGCGGCCAGCGCCAGCGGCTGGTCATTGCCGGCGTATTGGCGACCAACCCGGATATCCTCGTGTTCGACGAACCGACATCGGCCCTCGATCCGGAAGGCACCCACGCCTTTTATGAGCTCATCCACGAACTCAACGTCAAGTACGGCCACACTATCGTGGTCATCGAGCATTCTCTGGAAGCGGCACTGCCGTACGCCAACCGGCTGGTGCTCCTCGACGAAGGGAAAATCGTCTGCGATGCCGACGTAGAAACGACGCTGCGCTATATGTACGACCACGACATATATAAATCGGCCATTCCTCAGGTATTCGCCTGCCAGCTCGATTTGGAAAAGGCGGGATGTACCTTCCCCGTTCCCTGGGTTTCGACGGAAGCGGCTGTTGATTCGCTGCGGCAGATGAAGATCTGAGAAAGGAAGAGCCTATGAAGTTGTTATGTTTGGGCGACAGCCTGACCTACGGCTACGACGTCGCCTGCGGCTGCCGCTGGACGACAAGGCTGGCGAAGGAAAAGGGAATTTCCGTCTGCAACGAAGGCCTGTGCGGCGATACGACGGGCGGCATGCTGTACCGGGCCCGGCGCATGAAGCTGGCCCCGTTCGACGCCTTCTTCTTTATGGGCGGCTCCAACGATATCCTCATGGATATTTCGCCGGACCGGATAAGACAAAACCTGGAAGCTGTCGCCTGTCTTTTTCAGCGTGAGAAAAAAGCTGTGTATGTCGGCGTGCCCATCCTGACCAAGGCGGAAAGCGCCCTGTTCGGCTGGCAGGGAAGACATGACGTAGCCCGTCATAACGAAGCCCTGCGCAGCCACCGCCAATGGCTGCTGCAGCTGGCCCAACAATACCATTTCACTGCCGTCGACTTTTACGGCGCAATGCTGCAGGCAGAACAAGAAGGCCAGACGAACCTGTACGCCGACGGCGTTCACCCCAATGAAGCAGGCTATGCCGTCATGGCGCGGCAGGCCATTCAGATAATCCGCTGATATATGCAAATACCGCATGTTCCGAATCGTATGTACGGGAACATGCGGTATTTTTTTATAATTCTACGCGGCAAGGCATCGAGGTGTTGTTTTGAATGAAATACATCGTGTGTAAACGCTTTCGCAATTGAAACACAAATATCGTTGCCTTAGAGTAAATAAACCGGTACTATGTATGCGTTTACTATATGGTGAAATATATTGCGGAAGATATAAATATGAGATATAATGAGCTTGTTCATCAGCTTTTTAGTGTGAAACACACTGGGAAGCGTATCAGGAAATCAAGAGTATTTTTTGCTTTATTTGCGGTAGCGCTTTCATAAAATATCTATTGCGTTGCGGCCTATTCTATACTGACGAAAGGTGTGAAGGTGATGAAGACTGGATTAATTTTAGCGGGCGAACCGATGGGGCTCCTCATCGCGCAGAGCGAAGGCTCTCTGGACAGCGTCAGCGGCTATGACCTGGCCGTTGCCGGAGCGGAATTCAACGTAGCCGTAGGAGCGGCTCGTCTGGGCCATCGCGTTACGTACATGACGAAGTTGGGGAAGGACCCCTTCGGACAGCGCATTATTCACGTGCTGACGGCCAACGGCATCGGCAGCGAATTCGTGACGTGGAGCGACGACAAAAAGACGGGCTTTATGCTGAAAAGCCGCGTCAGCGAAGGCGACCCGGATATTTTCTATTTCCGCGCCGGTTCCGCCGCGTCGACCTTGTCTGTCGAAGACGTGGAAAAAATTCAGTTTTCCGAGTATACGCACCTTCATGTCACGGGCATTTTGCCGGCCTTGTCGGATTCGACGCGGGAAGCCGTCGACCTCATGTTCGATAAGGCCCGCGAAGCAGGACTGTTCATCAGCTTTGACCCCAACCTTCGCCCGCAGCTCTGGCCCAGCCAGGACGTCATGGTGCAGACGCTGAACCGGCTGGCCGCTAAGGCCGACATGGTTCTGCCCGGTACAGATGAAGGCAAGATCCTCATGGGCAGCGATGATCCGAAGGAAATCAACGCATTTTATTTGCAGAACGGTGCGAAAGCCGTCGTGACGAAGTGCGGCGGCGACGGGGCCTTCGTTTCGACGAAAGACGAGGACTACATGGTTCCCGGCTTTAAGGTCGAAACCGTCGTCGATACGGTCGGCGCAGGCGACGGCTTTGCCGCCGGCGTCATTACGGCCCTCATGGAAGGAATGCCCTTGAAAGAAGCCGTCCGTCGCGGCACGGCAATCGGCGCCATTCAGGTCATGAGTCGCGGCGACAACGAAGGCCTGCCCTATCCGGAGCAGCTGAAGGCCTTTATGGAACGATAATACAACCAGCATACAGAGCGCATGGACGCTGCCGGTACGATACGGCGCGGCCATGCGCTTTTCTCTTTTGGCAGGACGGACTGGGCGGACCTATGGTATAATATAAAAACAGCTGTGCTACATTCTTTTTATAGAAATCAGGTGAAACACATGGATTGGACATCGACTATATATGGTTCCTACGGGCCGTCTCTGCAGCGCGTCATGAACGGTCTTGTCGAACGCATTCAGGCCTACAGCGCAGACGTCAAGGAAAAAAGCGGCGAGGCGGCTTACGAGCATTTATTGTACCGCATCAAGTCGCCGGACAGCATGATGGAAAAATGCCTGCGCAAGGGCTTGCCGCAGACGGCCTATTCTGCCCTGCACGACATTCACGACGCCATCGGCCTGCGCATCGTCTGCTGCTTTCTTGACGATATTTACAGGAATATCGAAGCCATCAAGGCGATACCGGGCGTCCGCGTCGTAGAAGAAAAGGACTACATTCAAAATGTAAAGCCCAATGGCTACCGCAGCTATCACATGATTATCGACATCGAAGCCCCTTATGAAGACGTGGAAGGCAACAATCCGGGCCATTTCTTTGCAGAAATCCAGCTGCGGACGATTGCCATGGATTCATGGGCCAGCCTGGAGCACCAGATGAAATACAAGCACGATATAAAGAATCCCGAAATGATCGTCCGGGAATTGAAGCGCTGCGCCGACGAGCTGGCGGCCTGCGATTTGTCCATGCAGACGATTCGGAATCTGATTCATGCAGACCACTAAAGGAGAGTATACGACGATGAAACTATTATTGGCAGAAGACGAAAAGGCCATGTCCATGGCCCTGGTCGCCGTGCTGGAGCATTCGGGATATGAAGTGGACGCCGTGTACGACGGCTTGTCTGCCGTGGAAAAGGGTCGTTCCGGCGCGTACGACTGCATGATATTCGACATCATGATGCCGAAGCTCGACGGCGTCAGCGCGCTGAAGGAGCTGCGCGGCAGCGGCGATACGACGCCAGTTATCATGCTGACGGCAAAGGCCGAAGTAGACGACCGAATTACGGGCCTCGACGCCGGCGCTGACGACTATCTGACGAAGCCCTTCGCCATGGGCGAGCTGCTGGCCCGCATCCGCTCCATGACGCGGCGTTCCGGCTCGGCCTTTACGCCGTCGACTCTTTCAGCCAGCGCCGTTGAGCTGGACGTGGAAGAGCAGGAATTATCCTGCAAGAGCTCCGTCCGCCTGGGCAATAAGGAAACGCGGCTCATGAAATTCTTTATGCTCAACGCCGGCAAGGAACTGCCGACGGAGACGATTTTCACCCACGTCTGGAAGGACGAAGACGACGTGACGGAGGAAATCGTCTGGATATACGTGTCGTACCTGCGGGAAAAATTAGAAGCCATTCAGGCCGACATCCAGATTGCCGGGGAAAAGGGGAAGGCCTTTTCCCTGATTGTGAGAAACGAAGGAGAATAAGCGGGAGAGGTTCGGTGCATCGTCATGGACATGATCAAAAAGCTGCGGCGAAAGTTTATTTTAGTCGCGACAGTCGGCGTCGTCATCATCGTAGCCGGCGCGCTGGGGCTTATCAATACGATCAGTTACATGCGCATGGAAGCGCAGGTAGAAACGATCTTGTCGTACATTTCGCAAAACGGCGGCAAGGTGCCCCTGTATACGTCGCCGAAGGAAACGAGCTGGTTCGGCGAGACTGACTGGTCCCAGAATACGCCGGATTTTTCCTATCAGCTTCGGTATTTCAGCATCTTAGTCGACGACGAAGGCTATGCCCGCGACATCAATATCGCCAACATCGCCGCCTTTACGAAGGAGGAGGCGATACAATACGCCAGGACGACCGTCGCCAAGGGCCAGCCGCAAGGCTTTTTCGAAAAAAACAAGGCCAGCTACGGCTATATGATTACGCCCCAGCCTGACGGCGATTACCTCATCGTCATCATGGACTGCACCCGCGACGTCGCCGCCGTCAGGACCTTTATGCGCTACTCCCTGTGGTTCGGCGTGGGCTGCATCATCCTGTACGTCGTCATCCTGGCCGCGCTGTGCAACCTGGCCATCAAGCCGTTTATCCGCAATATGGAAAACCAAAAGCGGTTTATTACCAACGCCGGCCATGAGCTGAAGACGCCGATCGCCATCATATCGGCCAATACGGAAGCCTTGGAGCTCATCAGCGGCAAGAGCCAGTGGACGGAAAATATCTTAAAGCAGGTCCAGCGCCTGTCCAAGCTCATCAACGACCTCATCATGCTGTCCAAGATGGACGAGCAGAAGCAGGAACTGGTCATCGAAGACGTAAACGTATCGGAGCTTGCGGCGTCTGTCGCCGAGTCGTTCCAGATGGTGGCCCAGGAGGCGGGAAAGACGATTTCCACGGAGATAGCGCCGGCCGTCGTCGTCCGCTCCGACTCAAAGCGCCTCTATACCCTCGTCAATATCCTCATGGACAACGCCGTAAAATACTGCGACGACGGCGGCGCCATAGCCGTTTCGGTGACGACGGCGAAAAAGCAGAAAGGCGCTCTCGTGGCGATTTCCAATACCTACGCCGACGGAGCCAATATGGATTACTCTCACTTCTTCGAGCGCTTTTACCGCGGCGACGAATCCCACAACAGCCAAAAAGCCGGCTACGGCATCGGCCTGTCCATGGCGGAGGAACTGGCCCAGCTTTTGAAGGGAAAGCTCGGCGTAGCGTACAAGGACGGCGTGATTACCTTTACGATACGGCTTAATTAATAAAACTAAAATGTAAGAAAAGGGTTGAAACGTATGCATATTTTGCACCTTTCAGCC
>NZ_JAOQKD010000030.1:0-303 GCF_025567065.1 Megasphaera stantonii | reverse complement strand
TTTTTGCGTTTCCGTACTAGGCAGGGTGCATGAAACCTGATAGTTGAATTTGCGTAATCAGGAGGTAAGGCTATGAAAAAAGAAATGAAATATAAGGTGTTGTTGTGTCTGCTGGCTGGAAGCGTGTTGTCGGTTAATACAGCCTTGGCGGCGGAGTATACGGAAACCATAAAAGATGATATTACTTTACATAGTAGTGATATTGTTAGTGGATAAGGTACAATAAGTTTCGCAAAAATAAAAAGAGACATGGCTTGCAGAACTCTGGTAGAATGAAGTCGCGACACACCATTCTGAAAGGAG